>JAGWUW010000005.1 GCA_028868235.1 Betaproteobacteria bacterium
CGTCTGAATATTCTCGCCTTTGCCGTTGGTATCCTGTGTTTGCAGATGCAGCCAGAGCTTCCCGCCTGGGCCTGGTGGCTGGCGGGGGGCGTTCTCCTGATGGTGCCCTGTCACTTCTGGCAAGCTTGGCCTGTACGCTTACTGGCAGCAGTCGGTTGCGTCGCCATCGGGTTTTCCTGGGCTGCCTGGCGTGCAGAACTTCGGTTGGCTGACCATCTCGGTGAGGATTGGGAAGGACGCGACCTCGAGGTGGTCGGTGTTATAGCCGGATTGCCGCAGGATTTTGCCGGCGGCACCCGTTTCGAATTCGATGTGACCAGCGTTTCAGCAGGAGCAGCACTGCCGGGCAGGCTGATGTTGTCCTGGTACCCCGGGCGGCGCGATACCGAGGGGCCGGAGCCACTCGTCTTCCGGCCGGGTGAGCGCTGGCAGTTCACTGTTCGCCTGAAGCGTCCGCACGGCAACGCTAATCCGGGTGTTTTTGACTACGAGTCCTGGTTGCTCGAACGGAATATCCGGGCTACCGGCTACGTTCGCCCGAGTCAGCCGAAACGCCAGTCAGCCATGGTATGGCAGCCGGACTATGTTATCGAGCGACTGCGCCTTATTGCACGCGAATCGTTTGGGCGGGTTCTACCTGAAGCTGCGTATCCATTTGCCGGTGTGCTCGTCGCGTTGACGGTGGGCGATCAGAAAGCGATCCAGGGTAATTTGTGGACGACTTTTAACCGGACCGGAACTACGCACTTGATGTCGATCAGCGGTTTGCATGTCACCATGGTGGCGGCAATTTTCGGTTGGTTGCTCTCCTTCGCCTGGCGTCGCGTGCCGGCCTTGACACGGCGCTGGCCGGCCCAGAAGGCTGGTGTGTTGGCAGCTTGTTTAGCTGCCTTCATCTACACTTTGCTGGCTGGGTTTGGCGTCCCGGCACAGCGTACGCTCTATATGCTGATGGTTGCCGCGGCGGCCAAGCTTTCAGGGCGTCTTGTGGCGGCCAGCCGGATACTGGCCGTGGCGCTGTTGGTTGTCCTCCTGGTCGATCCTTGGTCGGTTTTGGCTTCCGGTTTCTGGCTTTCCTTCGGTGCGGTCGGTGCATTGCTCTATGTCGGTTCGGCCCAGGTTGGCGAAACGGTCGGTTGGCGGGAGAAGGTCCGTGCTTGGGGTGTTGTCCAGTGGGCGGCAACGCTGGCGTCGTTACCGGTCCTCTTGCTCGTTTTTCAGCAGTTCTCGCTGGTTTCACCGCTAGCCAACGCTCTAGCCATTCCGGTGGTCAGCTTCATCGTCACCCCGCTGGCCCTGCTCGGAGCGCTGATTCCCTGGTGGCCGATCCTGGCGTTGGCCCATCAGGTGCTCGCTTGGTTGATGATGTTCCTCGACTGGTGCGCGACCTGGCCGGTCTGGGTGGCGCCAGCGCCGTCGTTGTGGGCGGCGCTAGTGGCCGCCCCGGGGGTCGCCATCTGCTTATTGCCGCGCGGCTATCCGGGGCGCTGGCTAGGTGGCTTGATGCTGATGCCGGTAATTTTCTGGCCTGTGGACAAACCGTCTGTCGGCACAGCATGGGTTACGGTTCTCGATGTCGGACAAGGGTTGGCTACGGTCATCAGGACGCGGGAGCATACGCTGATCTACGACCCTGGGCCGCTGTACAGTGCCGAATCGGATGCTGGGCAGCGCGTGGTGGTGCCCTATATGCGGGCGCAGGGGCTGTTCCATATCGATATGCTGATGGTGACGCATCGAGACACGGATCATTCGGGGGGCGCGGCATCGGTATTGTCAGCGCAGCAGGTGGATGCGGTGCGCTCATCTTTGCTCGGAACGATGGGCGAACGCTGCATCGCCGGTCAGCGCTGGTTCTGGGATGGTGTGCTGTTCGAGATCTTGCATCCGGCTGAAGGCGCCTATGCCGGCGAAGCGAAACCCAATCATCTGTCTTGTGTCCTGCGTGTCGAGGCCGGCGGGCGGCGCATGCTGCTTACCTCGGATATTGAGGCGTCCGACGAGGCGGCCTTGCTTGACCGCTATCCGGGCGAACTGGCCGCAGAGGTCATGTTGGTTCCGCACCATGGTTCGAAAACCTCGTCGACGCCGGCCTTTCTCATGGCCGTGGGCGCCGGCGAAGTGATCGTTCCGGTCGGCTACCGCAATCGGTTTGGTCATCCCAAGCCGGAAATCATGGCTCGCTACGAGGCGATGGGCGCCAGAGTCTGGCGAAGTGATCGTGATGGTGCCGTGCGCGTTGTGATGGATGCCTCGCAGATATCCATCTCGGCCTGGCGGCAAGAACATCGTCGCTATTGGCACGGCCGGTGATACATTGCCCATGGAGGAGATGACTATGCAATTCACACAACAAACTGTGCAATGCATCGGCCCATCGGGCCTGCATCGGATGGCTTACACCGAGTGGGGTGCCCGCGACAATCCGCGTGTCCTGATCTGTGTTCATGGCCTGACCCGGAATGGACGCGATTTCGATGCGCTGGCAGCAGCGATGTCGGCGCACTACCGGGTGATCTGCCCGGATGTGGTTGGGCGTGGGCACAGTGGTCGTTTGCGCGACCCTGCTGGCTATGGCATTCCGCAGTACGTGGCAGACATGGTGACGTTGATCGCCCGTCTCAACGTCGATAGCGTGCACTGGGTCGGCACTTCTATGGGGGGGCTGATCGGGATGGCACTGGCGGCGCAGGAAGGGGCGCCTATCCACAAACTGGTCCTCAACGATGTCGGTCCGTTGATCACCGTTGAATCGTTGCAGCGCATCGCCACCTATGTCGGCACTGATCCGACCTGGACGACCTTCGACGAGGCGCTGGCTTTCGTCAAGTTTGTTAGCATGCCCTTCGGCCAACTGACCGAGGCCCAGTGGTATCACCTTACCGAAACCAGCGTCCTCCAGCGCCCGGATGGCCGCTGGGCGTTCCGCTACGATCCGCGCATTGCCGAGCCATTCCGGGCAGCTTTTGTCGACAAGGATATAGACTTGTGGCCGGTCTACGATCAGCTTGCCTGCCCGACGCTGGCCATCCGGGGGGCGGAATCGGATTTGCTGACTGCCGAGACCTGGCAGAATATGGGGAGCCGCGGGCCATGCGCCCGTTTGGCTGAAATTCCTGGGGTGGGGCACGCCCCGATGTTCCAGTCGGATGACCAGATCGATATCGTCCGAGATTTTCTGTTGAGCGCATGAAACACATTACCGTCAAAGGTCTGAAACTTGAGTACCGCGATTACCCTGCCACGCTTGCAAACCAGCCAACCTTGCTTCTCCTGCACGAGGGACTGGGATGCGTCACCATGTGGCGTCATTTTCCGGAAAAGCTAGCAGAAAAGACAGGCTGCCGCGTCATCGTCTGGTCGCGTGCCGGCTATGGTGGTTCGGAGCCTTATTCCGAGCCACGGACGCGGCACTACATGCACCGCGAGGGCGAGGAAATGCTACCAGCCTTCATCGCTGCATTGGGTATCGAACGGCCGCTGCTGATTGGCCATAGCGATGGGGGCAGCATCGCCCTCATCTTCGCTGGCGCTTTTCCGGAGGTACCGCTTGGTATCGCCGTTATGGCGCCGCACGAATTCGTCGAGGCGGTTACACTGGCTGGTATTCGCGAAGCGCGTACGGCTTGGGCGACTACCGATATGCCGCAGAGGCTGGCCCGCTATCATCATGAACGGACCACGCAGGTTTTCGCCGACTGGAACGATACCTGGCTGTCGCCGGACTTTCGCGACTGGAACATTGAGGCCTATCTGCCGCGTATCCGCTGCCCAGTATTGGCTATTCAGGGCGAGAATGACGAATATGCAACGATGCGTCAGATCGATGCAATCGCCGAACGGGTACCGGGTACCGAACTCATCAAGTTGGCCAACTGCGGCCATTCCCCGCAACGGGATCAGGAATCCGCTGTGTTGTCGGCACTGGCCGGTTTCGTCAAGAAAGTCAGCGTCTGATCGACCATAGAAACGGTAAGCGCCCCGCTGGTTAATCTTCGTTTTCCGCTATAGTGTTGCGAGGATAGATAGAAATAATAAGCCCTAAGGCGGGAGGAGCGGAGCGATGAGGGTCTTCCACACTCAGTGGAAGCTGCTGAGCGTTTTTCTTGCAGTCCTGGCGTTGGTCATGGGATACAACATCCATGATTCGCGCCGCGTCAAGACTGCAGAAGAACGCGTGCACCTCTCGAATCTCGCTGCGATCTCGGCTGACATCCTCGAACGTCGGTTAACGGGTGTGGACCGCTTGCTGCAATCCATGATCGACCGAGTTCCGGCCTGGGCTGCTGCGGGCGATGGGTGGCAAGGGGCCAATATTCAGCTCTCGCAGCTGGCAAATCTAGGTCATGGCACCGATATCTTGATGATTGCGGGACCGGATGGTCGCGTCCTGTCCTCTAATCACTCTGAACTGATCGGCCAGAATTTTGCCCACCGCTACTATTTTCATGCCGCCAGGGATGCGCGTAGTGGTGATACACGGGTCGTTTCCCCACCCTTCCAGACGGTATTCGGCGACTACACTTTCACGATCTCGCGGAAGCTGCTCGATAACGATGGGCGTTTCGCTGGCGTTGTCATGGCGACCATGGACATGCCCTTCATCGGTCAGTTGCTTGAACGCACTTTATATGCGGCCGATATGTGGACGGCGCTGGCGCATGGTAACGGCATCCAGATCATCATGGTGCCGACACGTCCGGGGCACGCAGGCAAGAATCTCGCGGTGCCGGGTTCCTTTTTCTCACGCCACATCGCAACCGGCAACAGCGATAACACCCTGACCGGGGTTATTTCCGCCACCGGCGAAGATCACCTCATGGCATTGCGGACGATCCAGCCCGGCGGACTCCAGATGGATTTTCCTCTGATCATTGCCGTCGGGCGCGATACCAACGCCATGTTTGCTACCTGGCGCCAGCGGGCCACGATCTGGCTGCTGACCTATCTGAGTATTGCCCTGATCGCCTGCCTCGGGCTCTGGTGGTATCAAAAGGGCCAGCGCCGGGATTGGGAAACCATCCTGCGTAAGCAGGCACTGGTCGATACGGCGACCGATGGCATTCATGTTCTCGATGCCGAGGGTAAGATCGTCGATGCTAATCCGGCATTTTTGGACATGGTCGGCATGTTGCCGACAGAAATCGGCAGGATGGAGATTGATGCCATTGACGTGAACCGTTCGTGGCAACACATTCGGGATGAAATGGCTCGCTTGGGCGCTTCGGGGGCGACGCTGCGCCTGGAAACCCGCCACCGCCATCGCGATGGGCATCTGATCGACGTCGAAGTCAGTTGTCGGGGCTTGGCTATTGATGGAGCGTTCCTCATTGTCGCTTCGTCACGCGACATCAGCCAACGCAAACTGGCGCTCGAAAAACTGGCACAGCGGGAACTGGAACTCAAGACCATCATCGATACCGAACCGGAGTGCGTCAAGTTGCTCGATGCCGAAGGTGTGCTGCTGCTGATGAATCCCGCCGGGCTCGCAATGATCGACGCCGAATCGCTGGACCAAGTGGCCGGTCACCCGATTACGGAATTGGTTGTGCCCGAGCATAGGGAAGCTTTCATGGAGCTGTCGCGGCGCGTGTTCATGGGTATCTCGGGAACCCTGGAGTTCGAAATCATTGGCCTGCGCGGTATGCGCCGCTGGATGGAAACCCACGCCGTGCCGATGCGCGATACGCAGGGGAGAATCACCACCCTGCTTGCCGTGACCCGCGATATCAGCCGGCGCAAGGCGGCCGAGAAAGAAGTGGCGAAGCTGCATCAAGCCGTAGAACAGAGTCCGGAGGGCATCTGCATTACCGATGCCGATGGGACTATCGAGTACGTCAATCGCGCGTTCATGGTGAGCAGTGGTTATGACTGGGGCGAATTGATCGGCCGCAATCCACGTCTGCTTAGCGCAGGGGAGACACCTCGCAAGGTCTATGAGGAAATGTGGGCCACATTGCAATCCGGTGGCGTCTGGGTAGGCGAACTGGTTAACCGGCGCAAGAATGGTGAAATTTACGTCGAGTCGGAAATCATTTCTCCGGTGCGTCAGCCTGATGGCCGGATTACCGATTACCTTGCCATCAAGCAGGACATTACCGAGAAGAAGCTGCTTCAGCGCGAGGTAGAGGCCTACCGTGAGCATCTCGAAGAACTGGTCGAAAGCAAGACGGCCGCCTTGCAGGAGGCGAACGCCTCACTAGCGGTGTCGCGGGATGCCGCCAACGAAGCGGCACGTTCGAAGGCGGCTTTCCTCTCCAACATGAGCCATGAGATCCGGACACCGATGAACGGCATTATCGGCATGCTCCATCTGCTTCGGCGTAGCGGCATGGATGGTTGGCAGCGCGATTGCCTGACCAAGATTGAGCATTCTGCGAACCATCTGCTGGCCTTGATCAACGATATTCTCGATCTCTCGAAGATCGATGCCGGGAAGCTGTTGATCGAACAGTTACCGATCAGTGTTCCGCAGATTGTCGCCAACGTTTCATCCATCATCGGTGAAATGGCGCATGACAAAGGGTTGTCCATCACCACTGATTTGGCAGTTATAACGGAACCCCTGCTGGGCGATGCAACCCGCATTGCCCAAGCCTTATTGAACTATGCCTCGAATGCCGTCAAATTCACCGAGCGCGGCAGTATCGATATTCGTACCCATGTCGTTGAGAGCGACGAGTCGGGTGTCCTGCTCCGTTTCGATGTAACTGATACAGGCCCCGGAGTCGCGCCGGAAGTCCTGGCCCGTTTGTTTCAGGCCTTCGAGCAGGCCGATAATTCGACGACCCGCCTGTACAAGGGCACCGGTCTTGGCCTGGCCATTACACGGCAGCTTGCCCGCTTGATGGGGGGCGATGCCGGAGCCGATAGTCAACTCGGGCAGGGCAGCATGTTTTGGTTTACCGTGCGTCTCGCTCACGGCGGGCTGGCAGCAACTAAAATGGATGAACACCCAGCACAGCACGATGCCGAGAGCCTTGTGCGGAGCCGCCATGCTGGGGCGCGGGTACTGCTGGTCGAGGACGAGCCGATCAACCAGGAGATTTCCCAGCTCCTGCTTGAAGAAGCTGGTTTGCATGTTGATCTGGTCGGTAATGGCGAAGAAGCCGTCCGGAGTGTCGAGTCTCTAACCTATGATCTGATCCTGATGGACATGCAGATGCCAGTCATGGATGGCCTGGAAGCGACCCGGAGGATTCGTCGCCTTCCACACGGTGAGCAGGTACCGATCCTTGCCATGACGGCGAACGCCTTTGCCGATGATCGCGAACGTTGTTTCGAGGTCGGCATGAATGATTTTGTCGCCAAACCGGTCGATCCGGAAGTCTTGTTCCGCAAGGTTCTCGACAACCTGGAAGGCAAGCAGGCCGCTAGCCGAGCAGCGTATTCTGCCGGCGGTAGCGGGCAAGCGGATCCTGACGGTAGTAGCGTTTAAGTAGCGTATAGAGATCGGGGTATTCCTCGGCCACCACACCCGGCAATTCGAAAAAACTTTCAGTCAGCACCGCGAAAAACTCTCCTGGTTCCTCGCTGGCGTAGGGATCGATAGTCGTTTCTTCGCCGCTGTCTACACGCTGGCAGAAATCCTCGTAGGCGGTGAAAAACACCTGCCGCCACTCGCTCTCACTGATCCCGCTGTGCAGCTTCGGCATACCGTCTGCATCGCCGTTCAGCATGTCCAGCTTGTGGGCGAATTCATGGATCACCACATTGTAACCGTCGCCGGCCATCTTGACGTCGTGCCACGAGACGATCAGCGGACCGCCAGCCCAGGCTTCACCGGCAAGTACATCATCGTATTCGTGCATTACCCCGTTCTCATCTTCAATATTGCGGCGAACGACGAACTCGTCTGGATAGACGACGATGCCAATCCAGTCGCGATAGGCGCCCAGTCCCAGGCCCAAGATGGGCAGGCAGCCTTGGGCGGCGATGGAGACGCAAATTTCGTTGGTCAACTCCAGCTCGCCAGCGGCGCTGAACTCCTTGGTGGCAAGGAAAGCTTCAGCCAATTCCCTAAGCTGCTTTTGTTCCTCCGGGTTCAGTACGTCGAGAAAGGGCATCGACGTGACGATTACGGCCCACAAATTGTCGGGAATCCGAGGTGATTTTTTGCCGCGCAATGCATCGAGCAACACCATCATCGCTTCATGGTCAGCCAAATGCCGGAGAAGATTAGGCCGATGCCGAGATAGTGATACCAGAACGGAATCTCGCCGAGAAATAGGAAAGATAGCAAGGTGCCGAATACCGGCATTAAATGGATGAACAGGCTGGCCTTGTTGGCGCCGACTTCGGCGACGCCACGGTTGTAGAATATGTAGCCGACAAAACTTGGGAAAACGCCGACATAGGCCAGGGCGGCCAGCGATCCGGCATGAACGTTGATGTATTTTCCTTGGGCCATTTCCCAGGCGTAGGCCGGGGCCAGAGTGGCCAGGCCGATGGCCACCGTCGCACCGAGCATCAGCATCGGATGCACGCCGGCCGGCCGCCAAGCCAGAGCGACAGTATAGATAGCCCAGTCGAGCACGGCTACCAGCATCCAGACGTCACCAACATTCAGGTTGAGATGGGCCAGCACGGCGAGATCGCCTCGTGACACGATGGTCAGCGCCCCGCTCAGCGAAATGAATACGCCAATGGCCTCTGCCCGCCGCAAATGCTTGCCGAGGAAGGCCCAGGAGATAGCGATGGTGGCGATAGGGACGAAGGAATTGAGCAGTGCGGCATTGGTCGCGGTCGTGCTCTGCAGTGCCAGATAGGCGAAAGTGTTGTAGCCGCCGACACCCAGTATTCCGAGAATGAGCAGGGGCTTCCAGCCTTTCTTCAACAGCGGCCACTGTTCCTTGAAGTGAGGCAGGGTCAGGGGAAGGATGAGGATAAAAGCGATCATCCAGCGCCAGAAGGCGAAGCTCAGTGGTGGAATGTCGCCGCGTACGCCACGGCCGACCACCATGTTGCCTGACCAGAACAGTACGGTTAGGGTGAGCAGCAGGTAGGGATTGGCAGACAGATTTTTCATTGTCGGCGGATTATGCCTGAAGGGTTGCTGCCAAAACCTAGGGAAGACCCGAAGGAGGAATATGAGCTTGTTGGCATGGAGCGTATCGTGATCGGTCTTATAATTGCACCTATGGTTTCCGTCGTCCATTCTGTCGCTGCATTGAGCGATTTCGAGCAGTTCCTTGCCACTCTGGGTGAGGGGCTTCCCCCGGCTGATGCCGAACGCCTCAAGGGCGCTGTTGAATACGCCTGGGAGACCTACGGCGACCGCACTCTGGGTAGTGGCGAGCGTATCTGGTCCCATGCCTTGGGTATGGCGGTCATCATTGCCGGGCTTAAGCTGGATGCTGAGTCGCGCATCGCGGCCGTGCTTTTCGCCATCCCTTCCCATGACGAACATGGCATTGCCCGCATCGAAGAACGCTTCGGCAAGCCGGCGGCCCATCTCGTGCAGGGTATTTCGCGTCTGAACAAGCTGCGGCCGATTACTAAGGGTTTCGTCGCCACCAATATCGAGGCGGGCGAGGTCAATCCGACTGAAATGAAGGCTCAGGTGGAAGTGCTGCGCAAGATGCTGCTCGCCATGGTCGAGGACATCCGCGTCGTGCTGCTACGCTTGGCTAGCCGAACGCAGACATTACGCTTTTACGCCGCCAATCCGGACGAACTGCGCATCCAGGTGGCGCGTGAAACCCTGGAGCTGTATTCGCCACTGGCCAATCGCCTCGGTGTTTGGGAGCTGAAGTGGGAGCTGGAGGATTTGTCCTTCCGTTTCATTCACCCGGAGACGTACAAGAAAATCGCCAAAATGCTCGACGAGAAGCGTAGCGAGCGCGAGCAGTTTATCGTCGATGCGGTGGCCAAGGTACGGCACGAACTGGAAGCGGCGGGAGTCAAGGATGCCGAGATTTATGGCCGTCCGAAACACATTTACAGCATCTGGAACAAGATGCGGAAGAAGGACGTCGAGTTTTCCGAAGTCTATGACGTGCGCGCCCTGCGCATCATCGTCGACGACCTGAAGGACTGCTACACCGCGCTCGGCATCGTGCATAACTTGTGGCTGCCGATACCCAAGGAATTCGACGATTACATCTCCAACCCCAAGGGTAACTACTACCGCTCGCTACACACAGCGGTGCGTTGTCCGGACGGGCGCAGCCTGGAAATCCAAATCCGCACGTGGGACATGCACAAGCACGCCGAACTCGGTGTTGCCGCCCACTGGCGCTACAAGGAAGGTACCAAGCGCAGCACCGAGGACAACTACGACGAGAAGATTGCTTGGCTGCGTCAACTACTGACCTGGAAAGACGAGGTTGCCGATAGCTCGGATTGGGTCAAGCACTACAAACAGGCGGCGCTTGACGAGACCATCTACGTTATTACGCCACAAGGCAAGGTGGTCGACCTGCCGGCCGGCTCGACGCCGGTCGATTTCGCCTATCGCGTGCACACCGATCTCGGCCACCGTTGCCGGGGCGCAAAGATCGGTGGCCAGCTGGTGCCGCTCAATACTGCCCTGGAAACGGGTCAGGAAGTTGAAATCCTGACCGCCAAGATGGGCGGGCCGTCGCGCGACTGGCTGAATCCGTCGCTTGGCTACATCCATACCAAGAGTGCACGAGTCAAGGTGCGCGCCTGGTTCTCCAACCTAGCGCTCGAAGAAACGCTGGCCGAAGGCAGGGGGTTGATCAGCAAGGAATTGCAGCGTGCCGGGCAAACTGGCGCCAATATCGAGGAACTGGCGCACAAGCTGGGCTTCGCCAAGGCTGACGATCTGTACATCGCCGCCGCCCGCAGCGATCTTAACCAGCGCCAGTTCCAGGCGGTGGCCAAGGGCGGCGACCTGCTCGCCGAAACGCAGTTGCCCGACGCGGTGGTGGCCAAGCCGGCCAAGCCGGTTGAGGGTAACCAAGGCATTCTGATTGTCGGCGTCGACAAACTGTTAACCCAGCTCGCTCGCTGCTGCAAACCGGCCCCTCCGGACGAAATCCAGGGGTTCATTACGCGTGGCAAGGGCATTTCCATTCACCGGATGGATTGCCCGAATTTTGCCAACCTGGCGGCACTGCATCCGGAACGTGTCATCGAAACCGACTGGGGGGTGCAGACCACCGGAGTTTTTGCCTGCGATATCGTGGTCGATGCGCATGACCGCCAGGGCCTTCTGCGCGATATTTCGGAAATCTTTACCCGCGAGAAGCTCAACGTGGTCGGCGTCAATACGCAGTCCAAACAGGGCAAGGCCCATATGAGCTTTACTGTCGAGATTACCAACCTGCAGCAATTGCAACGTACGCTGACGCTGATCCACGAAGTCGAAGGCGTGGTTGGCGTCCGTCGCGCCTGATCAACGGAGAGTCCGTATGAAAGGCCACTTCGCCGCTATCGCCCTGATCGTCATTGGCGCCATCGCATTGGCCGTCAACCTCGACCTGTTCGAATTCGATCTGGTCGCCCTGATCCGGAAATGGTGGCCCCTGGCCCTGATTGCGCTCGGGGTCGGCCTGTTCTTTACTCCAGACGATCGTCGCCGTCAGCACTGAGCGTCAGGCAGTCGAGTATCCGGGCGTATAGCCCAGCCGGGTCGACCGGTTTGGCGAGAAAGTCGTTCATACCGGCCTGCAGGCAGGTCTCACGATCTTCGATGAAGGCATTTGCGGTCATGGCAATGATCGGTATTTGCCGTCCCTGCTGCATTTTACGAATCTGGCGCGTCGCCTCCAGGCCATCCATGACTGGCATCTGCATATCCATGAGGACCAGCTGATAGGTATTGTTCGCCACCTGTACGATGGCTTCGCTGCCGTTGCCCGCTAGGTCACAGGTAAAGCCAATTTCCTCCAGCATCAAGCGACCAACCATCTGGTTTATTGGTTCATCCTCAACTAGCAGGATACGCGTGCCGGGGTAGTGGCGACGGAGTTGCTCCTCCACGCTCGAGGTCCTTGCTTCGCTGATGGTTGCCCGGTGATCGTGGTCCTGGTCGAGAATCGCCTGTTGATGGGCATTCAGGCATGTCTGAAGGTTGATGGTGGAGAGTGGCTTGCGCAGCACATCGGCGAAACCGGCAGCCAGTGCTTCATCGCGCACCGATTGATCACCGGAGGGGCTGGAAAGCAGCACAACCGGTTGCCGGACTAGCGGCAGTTGCCGGATATGCTCGAAGGTGGCGAATCCATCCATATCCGGCATCAGCAGATCGATGATCACCAGGCGATAAGGATCGCCAGCGGCATCAGCTTCGGCAATGGCCTCGATGGCTGCGGTGCATGATGCTCGGTCATCGCACTCCAGACCAAGCACGCGCAGTTGCTGGGCCTGGACCAGGCGGGCACTGGGTGAGTCGTCTACGACCAGTGACCGCACATTCTGTAACGCGGGAATGGCATAGCGATTGGCGTCGCCGCTGGCGTGGCCGAGACGCGCCGTCATCCAGAACGTGCTGCCTTGGCCGAGCGTGCTGTCGACACCGGTATCGCCCCCCATCAGCCAGGCGAGCCGGCGGGTGATGGCGAGACCCAGGCCCGTACCCCCGAAGCGACGGGTGGTCGAGTTGTCTGCCTGCTCGAAGGTCTGAAACAGACGTGGCAGGTTTTCCGGGGCGATGCCGATGCCGGTGTCTGCCACTTCGAAGCGGACCAGCGCGCTGTCCTTTTCCGCATCGAGCAAGCGGGCACGCAGGGTGATGGTGCCTCGTTCGGTAAATTTCACCGCGTTGCCGATGTAATTGATCAGGCACTGGCTGAGGCGGGTGGGATCGCCATTGAGCGTTCCCAGACGCGGATCGATGTCGATGACCAATTCCAGCCCTTTTTCGCGGACCCGGTCGATGACCATGGTGCAGATGCGGGAGAGCAGAGGGTCGATTTCGAAATCCACTTTTTCCAGCGTGACCTTGTTGGCCTCGATTTTTGAAATATCGAGAATATCGTTGATGACCCCCAGCAGGTGCTCGGCCGAACTGGCAATCTTGCCTAGTTTGTCGGATTGTCCGGGGGTAATCTTTTCTCGTCGCAGCAGATGGGTGAGGCCGACGATGGCGTTCATCGGGGTGCGGATTTCGTGGCTCATGTTGGCCAGGAAGGTGCTCTTTGCTCGATTGGCCGTTTCGGCTGCCAGACGCGCCTCGTTCAACTCTTCCGTACGGCTGGCGACCAGTTCCTCCAAATGGTGGCGGTGGGCTTCGAGTTCGCTAGTAATTTGCTTCTTTTCGGTGATGTCTTCCTCAATCGCCAGGTAATGCGTGATCCGGCCATCGTTCTGGCGTATCGGCAGTACGACGGCCTGAGCGACATACTCGCTGCCGTCCTTGCGGCGGTTGGGGAATTCACCTTTCCAGGTTTGCCCCTGCTCAAGGGCGGACCATAACGCGGCCATTTCGGCAGGGGGCATCTTGCCGGATTGCAGGAAGCCCGGGTTTTTGCCCATCACTTCATCGCGGGTGTAGCCGCTGATGCGGATGAAGGCTTCATTGACGTATTCGATCCGGCCGTTGATGTCGGTGATCAGGATACATTCCGGTGTTTGCTCGACAGCCAGCGACAGCTTACGCAACTGCTCCTCGGTGCGCAGGCGCTGGGTGATGTCGGTGACCAGGACGACCCGGGCCTGGCGCCCGGCATACTGGATGCTGTGGGCAGAGACCTCGGCCAGCACTTCGCTGCCGTCTTTGCACCGGTGGCGGGCATGACCGGTGGTTTGACGGCCCTCGTTGCCAAGTCGGACCCTAGTCATCAACTCCGAGATATCTTCGGGAAAGCGCAGATCCATGATGTGCATGGATAGGAACTCATCCCGCGTGTAGCCATAGTGAGCGACAGCGGCATCGTTGACGTCCACGAAGGCCAGCGTTTCTAGGTCATAGACCCACATCGGATGAGGATTGGCCTCGAACATGTCGCGATAGCTGGCTTCGCGCCCGCGTACGTGCTGCTCGTCCTGCTTGCGGGCGGTAATGTCGCGGTTCGAGCCGTGGCGCCCTGCAAAGACCCCCGCTGCATCATAGGCGGGACGGCAGAGGTGGGCCAGCCAGCGAATCTCGCCATCAGCGCGGACGATGCGGAATTCCATGTCGCAGGTGCCCGGGTGGCTGAGATGTGCGATGTGCTTGAGGTAGGCTGCACGATCATCCGGATGAACGAGGCTGGTCATCAGGCCGGGAGCATTCATGAAGGATTCGGCCGGATATCCGGTCAATGCCTCGCAGGCCGGCGAGACATAGCGATAGCTGCCATCGGGGGCAATCCAGAAAATCCAGTCGGCGGCATTTTCTGCCAACAGTCGATATTTGGTTTCGGAGGCGGCCAGTGCTTGCTCGGCCGCACGGCGGGCCTGGCGTTCTGTGGTGGCTTCGATGGCATGCCGGATAGCCGCAGGCAGGCGGATCAGGTGATCCTTGAGAATGAAATCGGACAGGCCGAGGTGCAGCAATTCGACGGCGGCTTCCTCGCCAATGCTGCCCGAAACCAGGATCACCGGCAGTTCGGGGTGTCTGGACTGAATGGCCTGCAGCGTCTGGCGGAAGGACATGCCGGGCACGTTGAAATCGGAAAGGACGATATCCCAGTGCTGCTGGAAGGCGGCAGCCAACCCGGCATCGCAATCGACCCGGTCCATGGTTGCCACCGGGATGCCTTGCTGGTGGAGAAAGCGCTTCAGCAGCAGGAAGTCCGCCTCGTCATCCTCAATGACCAGAATATTTAGTTGTCGGTTCATCTCGCGGTTAGCGGTCCCTGGGTGGTTCGTTGGTGGCCAGCCAGTAGACGCCGAGCCGGGCGACGGTTTCGGCAAAAACGGCGAAATCGACAGGTTTACGGACAAAACTGTTGCAGCCGAGTTCATATCCCATCAGGCGATCCTGCTCTTCGTCCGACGAGGTCAGGATGACAACTGGCAGGAGTGCTGTTCGGTCGTCGGCCCGCAGGCGGCTGAGAACTTCCAGCCCTGACAGGCGCGGCAAACCGATGTCGAGCAAAACCACAGTGGGCAGTTCGGGACCTTCGCGCCCGGCAAACTCTCCTTCCCGGAACAGGTAATCGAGTGCCTGCTGGCCGTCGCGGGCGACATCGATACGGTTGGCGACGTTGGCGCGGCGTAGGGCGCGCACGGTGAGCAGTTCATCCTGAGAATTGTCTTCGACGAGGAGCAGGCTTTTCAGACTCATGTGGGGTCTCCACTATCGGGTGGGGTCATGTCGGGAAGCGTGAAGCAGAACAGCGCGCCCTTGCCAGCTTCGGCGTGGGCGCTCAGCTCGCCTCCGTGGCGGCTTATGATGCGTTGTACGGTGGCCAGGCCGATTCCGATACCGGGGAATTCGTCCTGCCGGTGCAAGCGTTGGAAAGGTTTGAACAGGCGTTCGGCATGTGCCATGTCGAAGCCGGCGCCGTTGTCGGCGATACAGAACCCGCATGTCTGGCCGCACTGCCCGGCATAGACACGGATTTCTGCCGGTGTTTTCCCGGCCGTGTATTTCCAGGCGTTGGCCAGCAGATTTTGCAGCGCGGCTTCGATCATGCGCCGGTCACCTCTGCCGATCAGGTTGGGTTCAACCTGCCAGTTGACCGAGCGGGTCGGTTCGTCGCGCTGGAGTGAAGCCAGTTGCTGGCCGGCCAGGGCGGAAATGTCGATGACGTCGCGCTCCAGTTCGCCGCGTGTGCTGCGGGAGAGCGCCAGAAGGCCGTCGATCAGCGTGTTCATGCGGTGGGCGGCAAGGACAATCTGGTCGAGGTAGCCTTTGGCCTCGCTGTTCAGTTGGGGGGCGCAATCCTCGATCATGGCCTGGGAGAAGCCGTTCATCGCTCGCAGTGGGGCGCGTAGGTCATGGGAGACGGCATAGGCGAAGCTGTCCAGCTCGCGGTTGGCCGCACTCAGTTCGGCGGTGCGTTCGTTAACCCGCTGTTCAAGGTTGGTGTTGAGTTGGCGGATTTCTTCGTCCGCCGCTTTCTGGCGGGTGATGTCCTCGGAAAAAATGACGATGCCGCCGACAGTGCCCGTGGCGGCCCGCCATGGCCTGATCTCCCAGCGAATCCAGTGCTCACTGCCATCTGAGCGCAGGAAGCGTTCGCCGTCTGCCCGGATGATTTCCCCGGCCATCCCGCGTTGGTGCGCTTGGCGCCAGGGATTGGGAATTTCGGGGAAAATATCGTAATGGCAGCGTCCGATAAGCGATTGGATACCTAGCGCGTAATCCTCCATCCAGCGCCGGCTGACGGCGAGATAGCGCATGTCGCGGTCGAACATGGCAAGGGCGGCCGGGGCATGCTCGATGAACAGGCGGAGTTGCTCGCGGCTTTCGTTTAGGGCGGCCAGCGCGTTCTCGGCTCGCTGGCGGGCGGTGTTGCTGTCCTGCATCTGATTGAGAACAGCCAGGCGGGCCTGGCGTTGTCGCTCCATCTCGCTGGCCTGGATGGCGGCCAGCGCCTGCTCGGTTTGCCGGCGCTCTGTCAGATCCATGGCAAAGGCGATACGGTTGATCGGCCAGCCGTCGCTATCACGAATTACCGTCACGTCGAGCATGACCGGAAAGCGGCTACCATCCTTGCGCAGGTGCTCGCTTTCGAACTGGCCGTGCAAATTTCTATCGATTTCGGCAATCCTCTGGCGTGCTGTTTCGCGTAGTTCGGCCGGGAAGAGCAGGGCGACCGGCTGACCCTGAAGTTCTTCGGGAGTATAGCCACGCAGCCTTGCAAAGGCCGGGTTTACGGCGACCAGGGTGTTGGCACGAGCATCGGAAATGGCCAGGCAGGTCTGGCCGTGATCGAATGCCTCGCCCCACAGCCGTAAGCGAGCCTCCAACTGGCGGCGCTGACTGATGTCGTGGTGCATGCCGATGTAGCCCAGCGGCTTGCCACTCTGGTCAAGGATACGGCTGACACTGGTTTCCGCCCAGAACTCTCGCCCGCTCTTGTGGCGGAAGCTGATTTCGCGGCTATCGATTTTCGGATCCCGGTCGCTGCCTTGCGTTTGGACCTCCAACGATGCATGGTCAGCTGGGTTGGTATAGAGAAACCCAGGCGTCCGACCCATGACTTCATCCGCCGAGTAGCCGAAAAGACGGGTGAAGGCTGGATTGACCAGCCGGATACGTCGGGAGGTATCGGTAAATACCACCGCATCGACCATGCCATCGAATATGGCTTGGAACCGGGTTTCGCTATCGGTCAACGCAGCCTGCGCCGCTTCGATACGTAACCGGGCGCCGTTGATTTCGGCAATTTCGGCTTGAGGTTCCGTATTGCCCGCTCCCTCGACCAGAGCATCGACCGCCCGGCCCAGCCGTCGTGCGGCAGACAGCGCACTCCAGGCGCCGATCAGGGTTGCCGCCAGCAGGCCTAGGCCGAACGTCATCGCAGCATCCAATAACGGCTTGCGGTAGGTATTGCGAGGGATGTCGAGGACTACCGACCACGATGAGAGCGAGGACGGAGCCGTGAACCGGTATTCGGGATCGACGTCGCGCATGGCGACGAAACCGGCCGGAGCACGCTCGGCGATGATGTCGTTGCGGCTGTCCTGTAGGCTGATCGCCCAGCTGGCGGGTAGCGGCAACCGGTCCATGCTTTCCTGGAAACGGCGGATTTCGATTACGCCGATAAGGAGATAGGTCGGTTTGCCGTTGCGCAATGCCGGAACGGCGATGGCGACAAGCGGCGTGTTGGTTACCGGGCCAAGGACAATGTCGCCGACTGCCGGACGCAAAGTGTCCAGGGCACTGCGTGCGGCAGCATGGCCCCGAGGTTGCGGCAATTCGGGTAGGCGCGTACCAAACGGCGAGCGGGTATTGAACAGCATCTGCATCGGTTCGCCCGTACTGGCCAGGATGACGTGACTGCCGAAGCTTTTCTGGAAGCCTTGTGCTTCACCATACAGCGCCGGCCAATGAGCTGGATCGTCGAGCAAAGGGGAGGTGGCAAGCATATTCAGGCCACCGATATGGCTCTGCAGGTGCTGATCGATGCTGGTGGCCAGGTTTTGTGTCAAGCGCATAGCTTCTGCCTTCTGCTGCTCGGCCTGAGTACTGGCATTGTCATAGGCCAGCCAGCTGGCGAGCAATAGCAGGGGCAGCAGGGAAAGCCAGATCAGGCGAACCAGAAAAGTGTGGAGCGGCATGCCGGCTGCGGCGGGCGGATTTGATGCTCTCACCGGGGACGGCCTTTTTCCGCCTGGTCGGCAAAATCCAGGTCGAATGGGGCTTCCAACCCCAATTGGCGCGACAGGTCGTTGATTTGCTGCTTTAGCGCGATCATCTGGATTTCACGACCGACCGAAGCGGCGTTGAAGCGCTCCAGTTCAAGGTTGTTGCGGCGCAGTTCGAGTTCATTGTTGCGACGGGCGGTGATGTCGCGGGAGAGGACGACAAAATGCTGGCGCGGGCCACCATGCATCGCCTTGCGGGCAACCGAGAGCTCAAAGTGGTGGAGGCCATCGGGCAACTGCAACGAGATGGTTCGGCCATAGTCGGTGCCGGTTTCTCCTGCACAGGCCAGGGCCATCTTGACGGTTTGTGCCGCATCGGCAGGCAAGATCTCGTCAAGTGTGTGGCCGAGCAGTTCTGTGGGTGGGGCGGCCAGCAGGTTGATCGCCGTGGCTTCAACCTTCACGTAGCGCCCTGTCTCGTCGAGTTCGAAGAGCAGATCGGGAATGGCGTGCAGGGTGGCGGTCAAATCATCGGTCAGTTGCTTGACTTCGGCCTGCGCTCGTTTGGTCTCCGTGATATCCAGGGATATGCGGCAGATATAGCGAATGTCGCCGGCTTTGTTGATTACCGGGAACATGTGGGACATGTAGGTGCGGGCCTCGCCATGAATTGGCACGATTTCCTCTATTGAGTGGCGCTGGCGCGTGCGCACAATCAAGGCATCGTTGGCCTGGAAGCTGCGCGCGGTTTCCTCGGGGTAGAGGTCGAAATCCGTCTTGCCGACGATTTCGGCTTCGCTGAGGTTGTGAATGCGTTGCATATGTGGATTGGCCGCTGCGTAGTGGCCATCCGGCGTTTTTAGCGTCAGGGCGGACGGAGAATGGTTAACGATGGCGGTCAGGCGCTCGTCCCTGTCACGGAGTTGCGCTTCGAGGTTGCTGCGTTCGGTGATATCGCGAGAGATACCGAAGATGCCAATCACCCTGCCATCGGCATCGCGGAGCGGCCCTTTGGTGGCAAGAAAGACCTTCTCTCCGGCGGGTGTCGTCAGGCGCTCCTCGGCGGTGAAGGTGACATTTTTCTCGATGACGGTGCGGCCAGCGGCGATCAACATTTCGGCTTGATCGGGTGGGAAAATCGCATGGTCATCGTAGCCCAGCACGGCGGCGGGCGGCTTGCCGACGAACTCGCTGGCAGCACGGTTGAACAGGATGTAGCGCCCGTCACGATCCTTGGCGAACATGGCATCATCGGACCCTTCGGCGATGGCTTCGATCAGTTGCTGGGCGCGGAGGCGTTCCTCGTACAGTTCATTCTGACGAATACGCTCGCTATCCAGCCGGCCAAACAGTCTCCTTGTCACGACAAAGAGCAGTGCCGAGGTTACGATCACGAATAGCCAGCCCTTGAGCATACTGACTCGAACGATGGTTTCGGGGTCAGTAAACATTACTTGGACGGCATGGTCCGAGAATAGAATCCAGAGGGTAGCGAATAGCGCGTAGGTTAGCGTCAGTCGCAAGGACTCCGGCCTGCCGGACGAAGCTTGAGGCTTCGTCACGTGGGGAACTCGTGGTACGGATGCAGAAAAATCACCTTTGTCAGCTACCCGTCAAAATATCGATTTTATTACTTTAGCGTAGCTTTCGATTTGGTCAATACACCCCCGGTATTGCCCTAGGGAGGGGATTTTCACGTCTTGACAGCAGCGGGAAAGGTTTGCCGCGATGGCACAGGGCTATCCGGCCTCAAAGGTTTTCGTCCGGTAAACTAGTGCCGAGGAGCAGAGGGTACTAGCCAGCAGCGAGGCAACAACAGAATGGATAACGAGGGGCAGCGGAACATCGGGTGATGGGACTGGTAAGCGTATCGGTGGCTACCTTAATGCGCCACCCTGCATTGGGCTGACCAAGCTGAATCAAGCCCGCATCGGTTCGTCCAAGCCTGCGTGCCTCGTATGCACCTTGCGGTCAGGCGGGAGGTTGCTTGGCCTTCCTTTTGCGAGGTTTTCGGGAACGGGGCGGATGCAGCATCTCCTGGTGCATCTGTGCCAGCTCGGCCAGTTGGAGGGCGATGTGGTAGTTCAGCGTGCCCTCCGGAACCTCACCTTTTTCGTTGGGTTCGCCAGCCGGTAGGCCGGTCAACAATTCCATCGCTTCGTCGGTGTCATGTACGGCCCAGATGTGGAAATGCCCTTCACGCACCGCCGTGACGACATCGGGTTCCAACATCAGGTGGCAGATATTGGCGGCCGGAATGATGACTCCTTGCCCGCCCGTGAGGCCGCGCGCCGCGCAAATTTCAAAAAAGCCCTCGATTTTTTCGTTGATGCCGCCGACTGGCTGGACCATGCCGAACTGGTTCACCGAGCCGGTGACAGCCAGCGACTGTCGGATCGGAACGGCGGCGAGGGTGGAGAGCAGGGCGGCCAGTTCGGCTAGTGAGGCGCTGTCGCCTTCGACACCGCCGTACGATTGCTCGAACACCAAGCTGGCGCGCAGCGATAGGGGCATGGCCCAGCCGAAGCGGGCGGCCAGGAAAGACGAAAGGATGAGCACTCCCTTGGAGTGAATGGGGCCGCCGAGTTCGACTTCGCGCTCGATGTCGATGATTTCGCCTTCGCCCATGCGCACCGTCGCCGTGATGCGCACTGGATGAGCGAAGGTGCTCTCTCCGAGCATAGCGACGGCGAGGCCGTTGATCTGGCCGACGTGCAGGCCATCGGTAGCGATCAGCAACTGGCCGCGCAGGATTTCTTCCCGGTAACGCTCCTGGATTCGCTCATTGCGGTAGCGGTGTGCGTGCAAGGCGCTCTCGACGTGTTCACGCTCGATCACGGCGGCACCGGCCGCGCCGGCGACGTGTTCGGCTTCGCGCATCAGGTCGCTGAGAGGCTGGGTCAGGGTGGTCAGCTTTTCGGCATCGCCGGCCAAGCGGGCGGCCTGTTCGATGACGCGGGCGACCGCCGAGGCGGAGAGCGGTCGCAATGTGTCGCGGCGGGCCAGCGTGGCGATCAGCCGGGCATACTGGACGGTGCCTTCCGGCGTGCGGGTGATTTCGCTTTCGAAGTCGGCGTTGATCTTGAATAGCGCTAGAAAGTCCGGGTCGAGTTCTGCCAGCAGGTAATAGATGATGCGCTCGCCGATCAGAATCACCTTGAGGTCGAGCGGTAGCGGTTCCGGCTCCAGTTGCACCGTGCTGCTCAGGCCGACCAGTTCGGCCAGCGATTCGATGCGGATCTGCCCCGAGCGCAGCGTACGCTTGAGCCCATCCCAGGCATAGGGTTGCGACAGCAACTTGCGAGCATCGAGTACGAGGAAGCCGCCATTGGCACGGTGCAGGGCGCCGGCCTTGATCAGCGTGAAATTGCTGACCAGCGTGCCCATGTGCACATGGTGTTCAATGCGGCCGACCAGGTTTTGCAGGGTGGGGTTGTCCTCGTAGATGATAGGGCGCTCGCCGCTTGTCGGGTTTTCGACCAGCAGGTTGACCCGGTAACGCTGTGCCGAGATAGTGCCCGAATAGATTGTGGCCTCGTTGTCCTCGTCGTTCTTGGTGGATTCGTGCATCGACTGGCCACTGGAGATGATGTCCTGCATTACGCCATCGAGGTAGGCAGTGACATCGGGCAGGTCGGCAAAATGGCGCTTGATGTCCTCGATCAGATGGCCGACCGCGAGGCGCAGAACCTCGCTGCCAAGTTCCTTGATCGCCATTTGCACTTCCCGGCGCCAGTGCGGGAATTCGTTCATCAACTTGTGTAGCTTTTCGTGATTGGCGCGGATCTTTGCCTCAAACGCGTTCTTTTCATCCTCAGAGAGGGCGTTGAATTCGTCGGGAGACATCGGCTCACCCGCATCCCTCATCGGCGCGAAGACAAAACCGTGCGGGGTGCGCAGCAGGGCGACGCCGCCTTCCTGCGCATCTTGGCCGAGCTGGCGCAGCGCCGCTTCCTCTCGTTTTTTTTCCTCCTCCTGCAGCGACTCGACGCGGGTGCTGTAGTCGTCGCTCTCGAAGGCAGCCGCAATGGTCGGGGTAATTTCGTCGACGAAATCCTGCATCTCGCGGTACAACTGCGCCCCTCGCCCACAGGGCAGCTTCAACAGCCTCGCCCGTGTCGAGTCGGCAAAATCGAGCACATAGCACCAGTCGGCTGGTGGCGCGCCGTGCCGGCTTTCCTCTTTCAATTGCTGCGCGACGATGGCGTGACGCCCGCTGCCGGCCTCGCCGAGAACGAACAGGTTATAGCCGCCGAACGGCATGTCGAGGCCCAGGCGCAACGCCTCCATGGCGCGCGGGTGGATCAGTACAGGATCGAGTTCCGACAACTCGGCGGTGGTGGAAAATGACAGAATTGCCGGATCGCAGATAGTGTATAGCGCTTCTGGCAGGAGTTCGCTGGGTGTCGGCATAATTTGGTGCACTTTCCCTTGGAGTTTTCCAATAGATTACTCGCAACGGGGCCGGCTACCAATCAACCCGATCAGTATTGGCCGTGGAGTACGATAGGCATGCCTGCATCCGACTGAGTAGATGTGGTGCTAATGACGGTTACAACGATCCTGCAAGGAGAAAATGATGCGTATCGGTGTTCCCAAAGAAATCAAAAACCATGAATATCGTGTCGGTCTTACCCCGGCGAGCGTGCGTGAACTGGCGCAGCGGGGCCATCAGGTCATCGTGCAGCGGGACGCGGGTTCCGCCATCGGGTTGGTCGACGATGCCTATCGTGCCGCCGGCGCCGAGGTGGTCGAAACACATGACGAGGTTTTTGCCCGGGCTGAGCTGATCGTCAAGGTGAAGGAGCCGCAACTGCAGGAATGCGCCTTGCTGCGGCCCGATCAGGCGATATTTACCTATCTGCATCTTGCGCCAGATCGACAGCAGGCCGAGTTGCTCCGTGCCTCGGGAGCAACGGCGATCGCCTACGAAACCGTGACCGATGCTTCCGGGGGGTTGCCCTTGCTCACACCGATGAGCGAAGTGGCCGGCCGGATGTCGATCCAGGCCGGTGCGGCTCACCTGGAAAAAGCGAAGGGCGGGGCCGGCGTATTGCTCGGCGGCGTGCCCGGCGTACCGGCCGCCAAGGTGACCATACTCGGTGGCGGGGTGGTCGGCTATAACGCGGCCTTGATGGCCGTTGGTATTGGGGCGCAGGTAACGATCGTCAATCGCTCGGTGGAACGCTTGCGCTGGCTGGATAATCATTTCGCCGGGCGCGTACAGACGCTCTGTTCGACGGACGAGGCCATCGAAAGTGCCGTGTCCGATGCGGATTTGATCATCGGCGCCGTGCTGATTCCCGGCGCTGCGACACCGCGCCTGGTATCGCGGGAGCAACTGAAACTGATCCGTCCGGGCTCGGTGCTGGTGGATGTCTCGATCGATCAGGGCGGCTGCTTCGAAACCAGCCGTCCAACCACGCACGACGCCCCTACTTATGTGGTCGACGGGGTCGTCCACTACTGCGTCGCCAACATGCCGGGCGCGGTGGCGAGAACCTCGACTTTCGCCTTGAACCACGCCACGCTGCCTTTCGTGCAAGCCATGACGGACAAGGGGATACGGCAAGCGCTGCTCGATGATCCGCATTTACTCGCCGGGCTCAATGTCCATGCCGGCGAGATTACCTGCCATCCGGTTGCTGCGGCACTAGGAATGAATTACCTGGCAGCGGACAAATTACTCAAGGCAGTTGCTTGAATATGGCTGGGCGGTGGCACAACCCCGTCCTCATTACTTTGACGCCATATTCGGCATCGGATACCTGAGCGAGTGCTTACCTTGATCGCGATGGAAGATGCGGCCTCTGAAGCGCATCTTCCATGGCATTTTTGCGTGGTAGAGCGCCGCCGAATTTACTGTCAGGTGCTGCCCAGAGTGACCATCAATTCGCCTTGGGCATTGTGCGGTTTGCTACGCGTCGCGCGACGCCGCTGGTAGACGCCGTGGCTATTCATTTCCCAGCCCTGCTGATTGTCGGCGAGATAGAACTTCAAGCCTTCCGTAATGACCCGGCGCTTCAGCTTGGGGTCGAGGATAGGGAAGGCCAACTCGATACGCTTGAAGAAATTGCGTTCCATCCAGTCGGCACTGGATAGATAGACGGTTTCCTTGCCGCCGGCCAGGAAGTAGAAAATGCGGTGGTGTTCAAGGAAGCGGCCGATGATGGAGCGAACACGAATATTTTCTGAAAGTCCCTTGACGCCTGGGCGTAGGGCACAGACGCCGCGCACGATGAGGTCGATCTCGACGCCGGCTTGCGAGGCCTGGTAAAGGGCTTCGATGACTTCAGGTTCGAGCAGCGAGTTCATCTTGGCGACAATACGAGCCTTGCCGCCCGCCCTGGCAATTTCAGCCTCGGCCGCGATGCCCAGCACCACATTCTGTTGCAACGTAAAAGGGGCCTGCCACAGGTGTTTTAGCGTGCGCGCCTTGCCCAGGCCGGTGAGTTGCTTGAAAACCTCGCTCGTGTCGTGAGTGACTTCCTCATTGGCCGTGAGGAGGCCGAAATCGGTATAGAGGCGTGCGGTCCGCGGGTGATAGTTTCCGGTGCCGAGGTGAGCGTAGCGCTTCAGGCCGCCTTCTTCGCGACGGACGATAAGCAGGGCCTTGGCGTGGGTTTTGTAGCCAACGACGCCGTAAACGACGTGGGCGCCGACTTGTTCCAACTTCGTTGCCCAACCGATATTGGCTTCCTCGTCGAAACGGGCCATCAGTTCGACGACGACGGTTACTTCCTTGCCGTTCTGCGCGGCGCGGATCAGCGACTCCATCAGTACCGAGTCGGTGCCGGTGCGGTAGACGGTCATCTTGATAGCGACGACCTGTGGATCGGTGGCAGCCTGGCTCAGTAGTTCGATGACCGGAGCAAATGACTGGTAGGGGTGGTGGAGCAGGATATCGTTTTTGCGGATGCTCTCGAAGATGTTGGCCCCCTTGGT
>JAGWUW010000190.1 GCA_028868235.1 Betaproteobacteria bacterium
CGCTTCAAGGGCAAGATGCAGCCTGGCATCACCCTGCGTGACCTGGTCAACGCCATTCCGCTGTACGCCATCAAGGCTGGCCTGCTGACCGTCGAGAAGAAGGGCAAGAAGAACATCTTCTCCGGCCGCATCCTCGAAATCGAAGGTCTGCCGGATCTGAAGGTCGAACAGGCTTTCGAACTCTCCGACGCCGCTGCCGAGCGTTCTGCTGCTGCTTGCGCCATCGCCCTGAACAAGGCGCCGGTGGTCGAGTACATGCGTTCCAACATCACCCTGATGAAGTGGATGATTGCCGAAGGCTACCAGGATGCCCGCACCCTGAAGCGCCGCATCGCCGCCATGGAAGAGTGGATCAAGAACGGCGAGCTACTCAAGGGCGACGCCAATGCCCAGTACGCTGCCGTGATCGAGATCGACCTGGCCGAAGTCACTGAGCCTATCCTGGCCTGCCCGAACGACCCGGACGACGTCAAGCTGCTCTCTGAAGTCGCCGGCGACAAGATCGACGAAGTCTTCATCGGTTCCTGCATGACCAACATCGGTCACTTCCGCGCGGCCGGCAAGGTGCTGGACGGCAAGAGCGACATCCCGGCCCGTCTGTGGATCGCCCCGCCGACCAAGATGGACGCCCTGATCCTGACCGAGGAAGGCTACTACAGCGTTCTCGGCAAGGCTGGTGCTCGCATGGAAATGCCGGGCTGCTCGCTGTGCATGGGTAACCAGGCCCAGATCCGCAAGGGTTCCACCGCGATTTCCACCTCCACTCGTAACTTCCCGAACCGTCTGGGTATCGACACCCGCGTCTACCTTGGCTCCGCCGAACTGGCCGCGATGTGCGCCCTGGCCGGCCGCATCGTCACGGTGCCGGAGTACATGGAGCAAATCAAGCTGGTCAACGCCAAGGCAGCTGATGTCTATCGCTACATGAACTTCGACCAGATCCCAGCTTTTGTCGAGGTCGCCGAAACGGTCGAAATGTAATTCGCAACAAACGGTATTTTGTAAGTACCGTTTGCTAAGAAAGCCTCCGTCGGGAAACCGACGGGGGCTTTTTGTTCTATGGCCTATTCAAACGATCAACTCCAGATTGACGAGGTGTTTGGCGCGAACGATACTTTGAACACAAGTGGCTGGTTTTTTATTGCTATCGATCTTATATCTGTCGATGGCCGATAGGACTAACTGAACTGCGAACGCGAGGAGAAGCAGTATGGGGGCAGCAGGACACATTCGGGCTGGGCATTCCATTGCCAGTGAAGCCAAGGAGGCGGTCGCTGAATTCCATAATCAGGTGATGCAGGCAGATATGGCACTTGTGCTATTTTTCTGCTCCACCAGCTACGATCTCGATACCCTGGCTGAGGAAATGAACCGCTGCTTTCCCGGTGTCACCGTGGTCGGCTGCACCACGGCCGGCGAGATCGGGCCGGCCGGTTATCAGGATCGAAGCCTGTCCGGAATGAGCTTCTCGGCATCAGCGTTTGTGGCAGAGGTGGGTTATGTCGACGATCTCCAGTCATTCGAAATTGCCTCCGGCCGGGACTTTGCGGAGCAACTCTTCCGACGCCTGGAGTTGCGGACGCATGAAGCAAAGTTCAGGAACAGCTTCGGCTTTCTGTTGATCGATGGCTTGTCGTTGCGCGAAGAGCAGGTCACCCACGCTTTGCAGGATGGCCTGGGTGCGGTTCCGATGATCGGCGGTTCAGCAGGAGACGATCTCAAGTTTGACCGTACCTGGATCTTCCATGATGGTGGTTTTCATACCGATAGTGCGGCCTTGGTACTGATGTCCACGCGACTTCCTTTTCATATCATCCGGACTCAGCACTTCGTTGCCGATAGCGAGCGCCTGGTGGTTACAGAAGTCGATGCGGCAAAGCGGGTCGTCCACGAAATCAACGGCCTGCCGGCAGTAGAGGAGTACGCACGCCTGGTGGGCGTAGCCCCTGAACAATTGACACCTAGTCATTTTGCGACATGGCCGGTGGTGGTCATGATCGATGGCACCGATTTTGTTCGGTCGATTCAGCATGCCAATCCAGACGGCAGCCTCACCTTCTATTGCGCCATCGATGAGGGGGTTGTGTTGCGTGTGGCACATGGGGAAAGGCTGCTCGAGAAACTGGAGGCTACGTTTACCGATCTGGAACGAGAATTGGGGAGTCTTGAGGGGATGCTGGTCTGCGATTGCATCCTACGCAACCTCGAAATTGCGCGTAACAACCAGAAGGCAGCTGTCGGCGACGTCTTCCGTCGTCACAACGCCGTTGGTTTCAGTACCTACGGCGAGCAGTTCGGCGGCGTACATATCAACCAGACTCTGACCGGTATTGCCATCGGTAGTGGAACAACAGGGCATGGCTGAGATCACGGCTTCCGCTGACGAAGCGGCACTGCGCGCAGAAATTGTCCGCCTTAACAAGATCGTCAAATCGTTGATAAATCGTGCCGAGCGAGAGGCGGGCACCAAACAGAGCAACTTCGGTCTCTTTCAGGATGCCGTGATGCTGGAAAAACAGGTACAGCGACGCACGGCAGAGCTGGAGGCTGCCCTGCATGAGAATGAACGCATTAATCGAGACCTGACCCTCGAGCGGGAAGAACAACGAATTCTCATCAAGAAACTGGAGGAGGCGCATAACCAGCTCCTGCAATCCGAGAAGTTGGCTTCAATCGGCCAGTTGGCTGCGGGGGTTGCGCATGAGGTGAATAATCCGATCGGCTTCGTCAACTCCAATCTTGGTACGCTAAAAAAATACGTCACTAACGTACTGGGGCTGGTGGATCGCTACGAAGCTCTGGAAGACGAAATACCATTAGTATCACGTGATCGTATCGAGGCGTTCAAAGCGGAGATCGATCTGCCGTTCGTGCGCGACGACATGGTTGCCCTGATCAGCGAATCGATCGAGGGAACTTCGCGGGTACGTCGTATCGTGCAGGATTTACGTGATTTCTCCCGCCCGGGAGATTCGGAATGGCAGATTGTCGATCTACATGCCGGCTTGGAAAGTACGCTCAATGTCGTGTGGAACGAAATCAAGTACAAGGCTGAGGTTGCGCGCGATTATGGAGAATTGCCGGCAGTCGAATGCCTGCCTTCGCAGTTGAACCAGGTCTTTCTGAATCTGCTGGTTAACGCTGCCCAGGCGATTCCCGAGCGCGGCACTATCACGCTGCGTACGCGCAGCGAAGGTGAGCAGGTCGTCATTAGTGTGCAGGACACCGGTTGCGGCATGCCGCCGGAAGTCCGCGACCGGATCTTCGACCCCTTCTTCACCACCAAGCCGGTCGGCCAGGGGACCGGCCTGGGGCTATCGGTAACGTATGGCATAGTTGAAAAACATAGTGGCCGTATCGAGGTGGCCAGTGAGCCCGGCCTCGGGACCACATTCGCTGTTCGTTTGCCCGTTCGGCGTACGCAGGTACCGGTTGCCTGAACGCGGGAGCGGTATTCGGCAGGAAAGTCAGGTCAGGTATTCGGAATTCTGGCCAGGAAGCGGTCGAGCTGATTGGCAAAAGCCTGCCGGTCGGCTTGGCTGAAGGCCGCAGGGCCACCCGTCTCGACCCCGGCACTGCGCAGTTCCTCCATGAAATTGCGCATTGTCAGACGTTCACGGATGGTAGCCGAGGTGTACAACTCGCCACGCGGGTTGATTGCATGGGCGCCATGTTCGATGACCAGTGAGGCGAGGGGAATGTCGGCTGTGACGACAAGATCGCCAGCCGCCACTTGCTCGACGATGTGAGCGTCGGCGACATCGAAACCATGGGGCACCTGGATGGCGCGGATGAATCTCGACGGCGGGGTGCGCAGCATCTGATTGGCCACCAGAGTGGTCAGGATCTGCCGACGCTCGGCAGCGCGGTAGATGATTTCCTTGATAACGCCAGGGCAGGCGTCGGCATCAACCCAAATTTGCATGCTAATTTGCCAGTGGGGAAAATTCGGCCGGAACCCAGGCGTAACCCTTGGACTCCTTGCGAACGTGACCGATGCCGGGGAAGGGTAGGTGCATGCCAGCCACCATCAGTTTTTCCTTGGCTGCCAGATGGAAGATGCGCTTGCGGGTGGCGACGGCTTCCTTCGGATCATTGTCGAATTCGATTGCAACTTCGGGACGGGCGAACTGCACGGCGTGGTTATGCACCAGGTCGCCGAGAATCATCAGGCGCTGATCGCCACTTTGGAACAAGTAACTGGCGTGACCCGGCGTGTGGCCGTGGGTGTCTACGCTGGAAATGCCGGCAAGTAGTTCGCGGTTACCGTCGAAAGTCTTCCATTTGCCAGCAGCGAGATAGGGAGCCGCAGCATCACGCGACATCTTGAATAGGGGTTGCAAATCCTTCGGTGCCCGGGCTGCGGTCGCCTCACTTAGCCAGAAATCATTGTCTGTTTTGGCCGACCAAACTTCAGCGTTGGCGAAGACGCGCTGGCCATCTGGTGTAATCAGGCCATTGACATGGTCGCCGTGCAGGTGGGTGATGAGCACGGTGTCAACCTGCTCAGGTGTATAGCCGGCAGCCTTGAGGTTGTCGACGATATTGCCGAGGCCGGGCCCGAACAGCTTCGCAGCACCCGCATCGACCAAGATCAGTCGGCTGCCGGTATTGATCAAATAGGCATTAACCGCCGTCTGCACCTTGGGGCCTTTCAGGAACTCACGGGCAAGCAGGTGCTGGATGTCGCGTTTGTTGATGTTTTTCAGCAACTTTTCATCGAGATCGATTGCGCCGTCGTAGAGGGCTGTAACCTCAAATTGACCCACCATCAAACGGTAGTAGCCGGGAACCTGGGTATTTTGCCGTGGCGCTTCAGCGCTGGCCAAACCAGAAATGAGTACGAGGGCAGCCGAAATGAACAGGTGGCGCAAGAAACTATATGTCGAGGTTGGGGTGAGGGTCATTCAACTCTCCTTATCGGTGGCAGATGGACTGCAGAATAGCGTTGCGTTTGATGCCAGAAAGCGAATATTGCCATGACGCGGATGGTTGACAAATGCATCGTGGCGCCGTTTCATGCAAAATTCCGGATTTGATTGTCCTCTTACGGAGGTGCCTGCCATGCGCCGATCAATTTCATGCTATCTGCCATTGGTTGGCATGGCGCTATGGCTGATATCCGGCTCTGGCGTTTGGGCACAGTCGGGGGACAGGTTGCCCGCTTCGCCCGATTATCTCGGCGAAATCCGCCGGGGAGCTGACGGGCGCCTAGTTTCTCGCCCCGAGGCGCCTGTCATGGTCGAGGCTAGCCTGCCGGCTACAATGATTGTTGGCCCCGGGGAGAAAATTACCTCAGTGACCGAAGCGGCAAAACTGGCACGAGATGGCGAAGTGATTGAAATTCGTCCGGGTGTGTACCGCGGCCAGACGGCAGTATGGACCCAAGACAAGCTCGTCATTCGGGGCGAAGGGGGGCGTCCAGTCATGCTGGCAGACGGAAAGAGTGCCGAGGGCAAGGCGATCTGGGTAATCCGTGGCGGCAAGGTGCAGGTCGAGAATATTGAATTTCGCGGGGCACGGGTCCCAACCGGCAACGGTGCCGGTATTCGGTTCGAAAATGGGCAGTTGGTCGTTCGTACCTGTGCATTTTTCGATAACGAAATGGGGATACTGACGGCAAACCGTGCCGAAATG
>JAGWUW010000191.1 GCA_028868235.1 Betaproteobacteria bacterium
GCCGACACCAAGTTCGAGTTCGGCATCGACGCCGCCGGCACGCTGCACCTGATCGACGAAGCCCTGACCCCGGACTCTTCGCGCTTCTGGCCAGCCGACCAGTACCAGGAAGGCATCAACCCACCCTCCTACGACAAGCAGTACGTCCGCGATTACCTGGAAACCCTGGACTGGGGCAAGGTAGCCCCCGGTCCGAAACTGCCGGCGGATGTCATCGCCCGCACCAGTGCCAAGTACATCGAAGCCTACGAGCGCTTGACCGGCAAGACTCTGTAAGCGCCGCCCACCCGAACAATAATGCCCGCCCTGTGCGGGCATTTTCATTGGCACAGCGGCGAACTATCCGGATATCCGCCCTGTCCGCTCAACCAGGAAGTCGACAAAAACGCGGCTCAGGGAATTCGGATAACGGCCTCCTCGATAGACAACGAAAATCTCATCGCGCGCTTCTGGATAACGGCTAACCTCCCAGTCGGGCAGGCAGGTTTCCAGCCCCCCTTGGCGCAGCATCCGGTCGACCATCCAATCCGAGAGCAACAGCAGGCCTGCCCCCCGTTGGGCGGCCAGCAACAAAGGGGTTCCACCCCGCGCCGTGAGATTTCCCCGCACCGGCACCCGGCGCAGATCCTTGGCCTGCTGGAAATACCAGTAGTGCTGCTGACGCTCCGAACTGAGCAGCAGGCAATTGTGCCGGACAACATCCTCCGGTTCGCTAGGCCTCCCATAACGCGCAAAGTACTCCGGGGTAGCACACAGCAGCATCCGGTTGGTGAGCAAGCGGCGAAACTTAAGGCTGCTGTCGGTCGGACGGCCGACGCGAATGGCGAGATCGACATTCTCGCTGTTCAGATCGATTACCCGGTTTTCCAAATCAATCTCGATACGAGCGCCGGGATAGCGCGCCAGAAATTCCGGCAACAGTGGGCAAACGACCTGAGCGCCAAAGCTCTCGAATACTGACACACGGAGCATTCCCTGCGGCTCAGCCTGCAGTCCACGCATCGCACTCAACAAGTCATCCGACTCCGCCAGCAGTGGCAGCGCCCGTTCGAGAAAGAGCTGCCCAGCGTCAGTCAACAACAAGCGACGGGTGCTGCGCTTGAACAAGGTGCTGTGCAAAACCTCCTCGAGGCTGTCCATACTGCGCGCCACCGAAGACGGCGCCATGCCCAGGACGGCTCCAGCCTTCGAGAAACTACCGCTATCGACGACCTGCGCAAAAACCCGGATCAAATCGAGCATACGCACCATCCTTTGCGTTTTACGCAAAACCATTTCACCCAACAGCCATATTCTCGCGAAATACGTAGCAATGCACAATCAATTCACCCGGGCCAACTCCATTTACCGACAAGGAACAATCATGAGCAAACGCATCCAAATCCCCACCCAGCAGGAAACGGCCTACCAAGCCATGCTCGGACTGGAGCACTACCTGGCGGGCACCACCCTTGCTACAGCCCTGAAGGAGCTGATCAAAATTCGCGCCTCCATGCTCAACAATTGCGCCTATTGCATCCAGATGCACACGACTGAGGCGCTGAAACTGGGCGAAGACCCGCAACGTCTTTTTGCACTAGCCGCATGGCCGGAATCGCCGCTCTTTTCTTCCGCCGAACGTGCTGTACTGGCCATGACCGACGAGGTCACCCAAATCGGCGAGGCCGGGTTGTCCGACGCTACCTATCAAGAGGTGCTGGAACATCTGGGCGAAAAAGCTCTGGCTGAGGCCATCATGCAGGTCGTGGTCATCAACGCCTGGAACCGCATTGCCGTGGCATGCCAGATGATCCACTGATTTCCTCAAGGCCCCCTGGACTTGGGACTCCGGAATCGCCCTGCGGGGCGATTTTTGCTGAACCCCTATCCGACGGCTAGGTCAAACCGGCTGTCACCATATAGGGGAGGCAGCTATGAGACACGTTTCCGATTTTCACCGCAGTGGATTGCCGATTCCCGGCATTCGTCGTATCACGATGGATCGCCCGCTGTATTGGCTGCGCGCCGGTTGGAACGACCTCAAGGCGAATCCCCTACCGTCGTTGGCTTATGGCCTGCTGCTCGCCTTGTGCGGCGATCTGATCATCCTGGCCACCCTCGATCGACCGCACCTGCTTACCGTATCAGTTTCCGGTTTTTTCCTGATAGCCCCACTGCTCACTGCCGGCCTGAACGAACTCAGCCGATGCAAAGCAGAGGGCAAGAAACCCTATTTCATCGATACCCTGCACTGTTTCCGTCGCAATGGTGAGTCGTTCGCCATTTTTGGCCTGATGCTCGCGCTGGTCGGTTTGATGTGGGAGCGTTTCTCGGCCATCGCCTTTGCCCTCCTCGGCAGCGAAACAGGCATCGATGCCCGCTCCTTCCTACTCAGCCTGCTCCTCAGCGGAGAGCACACCGCCTTCATCGGTACCTGGTTCGCACTCGGCAGCGTCCTCGCATTGGGTGTCTTCGCCATATCGGTCGTCACCGTACCGATGATGCTCGATCACAACGCCGACATGCCAACTGCCATAGTCACCAGCATCCGTGTTTTCCTGCTCAACACCGGCCCACTGCTGTTGTGGGCAGCCATGCTGGTCACCCTGACCCTGATCGGTTTCGCCACGCTCCTCTTTGGACTCGTGGTGATCATGCCGATTCTCGGGCATGCCACGTGGCACGCCTATCTCGACCTAGTAGAATAGCCTGCTGAACACGCCAATCCACGGGCGGCACAGACCGCCCGTTTTTGTTACCCCGACGACCATGACCCACACTGACAATCCGCTGCTCGACTTCTCCGATCTGATCCGCTTCGACCTGATCCAACCGGAACACGTCAGGCCGGCCATCGAATTCCTGCTCGCCGACGGCCGCGCACTGATCGAACGACTGACGGCAGAATCCACTCCTGCCACCTGGACCGATTTTGCCGGTGCCCTGTCCGATGGCCTGGAGGGTTTCAGCCGCGCCTGGGGCGTCGTCGGCCACCTGCACTCAGTCAATGACGTACCGGCCTGGCGCGAAGCCTACAACGAGATGCTGCCTGAAGTCTCCCGCTTCTACACCGAACTCGGCCAGAACCTGCAACTGTTTGACAAATACCGCGCCCTGAAAGCCAGCCCGGAATACGCCACGCTGTCCGCCGAGCAGAAGAAGATCGTCGACAACGAAATCCGTGATTTCCGTCTCGGCGGCGCCGAACTGCCGGAAGACTGTAAGCCGCGCTTCCAGGCGATCATGGAAGAACTGTCGCAACTCGCCGCCAAGTTCTCCGAGAACCTGCTCGATGCCACCAACGCCTTCGCCGAAGTCGTCACCGACGAAGCCGCTCTCGCCGGCCTGCCTGACTACGCCAAGGATGCCGCCCGCGAAGTCGCCGAGAAGGCCGGTGTCGACGGCTGGCAGTTCACCCTGCACGCCCCGTCCTACGGCCCGGTGATGCAATATGCCGATAACCGCGACCTGCGCGCCCGCATGTACCGCGCCTACGCAACCCGTGCCGCCGAGATCGACAACGGCTACTCCAAACCGGAATGGGACAACGGCCCACTCATGAAACGCATCCTCGAACTGCGCGAGGAAGACGCCCGAATGCTCGGTTTCAAGAACTTCGCCGAAGTATCCCTCCTGCCCAAGATGGCCGACACGCCGGAACAGGTGCTGGCCTTCCTGCGTGACATGGCGAAGAAGGCCAAGCCCTTCGCCGAAAAGGACATGGCCGAATTACTCGCCTTCGCCAAGGACGAATTGGGTATCGCCGACTTCCAGCCTTGGGATGCCGCCTATGTCTCGGAAAAGCTGCAGCAGGCGCGCTACGCCTTCTCGGCCCAAGAGGTAAAGCAGTACTTCACCGAACCGAAGGTCGTCGCCGGCCTGTTCAAAGTCATCGAAAGCCTGTTCACCGTCAAGGTGAAGCCGGACATCGCCCCTGCTTGGGATGAGGAGGTTCGTTTCTACCGTATCGAAACCCCGGCTGGCGACCTGGTCGGGCAGTTCTACATGGACCTCTACGCCCGCGCCACCAAGCGCGGCGGCGCCTGGATGGACGAGGCCCGTTCACGCAAGCGCACGGCCGGTGGCGTGCAGAAACCCATCGCCTACCTGAACTGCAACTTCGCCCGGCCGGTTGGCGGCAAGCCGGCCACCTTCACGCACGACGAAGTCATCACCCTCTTCCATGAAGCCGGCCACGGCCTGCATCATCTGCTGACGCGCGGCACTGAACTGGGCGTCTCCGGCATCCACGGCGTCGAATGGGATGCCGTCGAGCTGCCTTCGCAGTTCATGGAAAACTACTGCTGGGAATGGGAAGTACTGCAGGGCATGACCGCCCACGTGGACGCCGGCGAGCCGCTGCCGCGCCCCCTGTACGACAAGATGCTGGCCGCCAAAAACTTCCAGAGCGGCATGATGACTGTCCGTCAGCTCGAGTTCTCCATTTTCGACATGCGCCTGCACTGCGAATTCGATCCTGCCGGAGACAAGACGGTGATGGATCTCATCCGCGAAGTACGCGATGAAGTCGCCGTGCTGCTGCCGCCAGAATGGCACCGTTTCCCAAATAGCTTTTCGCACATCTTCGGCGGTGGCTATGCGGCCGGTTACTACAGCTACAAGTGGGCCGAAGTGTTGTCGGCAGATTGTTACGCCGCCTTCGAGGAAGTCGGCAACCCTTTCGACCCGGCGGTCGGCAAGCGTTATCTGGATGAGATCCTCTCCATGGGGGGTTCCCGCCCGGCGCTGGAAAACTTCCGTGCCTTCCGCGGTCGTGACCCCAGCCCCGATGCACTCCTGCGTCATAGCGGTATGATTGCGGCCTAAGTTGTTCATAGGGGGAAAAATCATGCGTCACCTGCTCATGCTGTGCCTGCTCCTGGCCGGTTCGATGGCCATGGCCGAGACATACAAATGGACCGAAGGCGGCAAGACCGTCATTTCCGACTCCCCTCCACCGGGCACTGCCAAGCTTGTTGCCAAGACGGGAAGCAGTGCGGAACCGAGCGACAACCTGTCCTTTGCCGTCAAGAAGGCGATGGAAGCATTCCCGGTCACGCTGTACACAGCACCAGAATGTACCAATGACTGCAAACAGGCGCGCGACCTGCTCAACACCCGTGGCGTTCCGTTCACGGAAAAAGTGATTCAGAAACCCGAAGAAGCCGAAGAACTCAAACAACTGGTCGGCGACCTCTATGTGCCCACGATCAAGGTCGGCAATCAGAAATTCCGCGGTATCGAACCGGGCGCCTACAACAATCTGCTCGACCTCGCCGGCTATCCGAAAGCTGCGCCCTACGGCAGCAAAACCGCGGGCGGCCAGAGCAAGTGAAGATCGCCACCTGGAATGTCAATTCGCTGAAGGTCCGTCTGCCCCACCTGCTCGACTGGCTCGCTGCCGCGCAGCCCGATGCCTTATGCCTGCAGGAACTGAAGCTCGAAGACCAGAATTTCCCCAAGGCTGACATCGAGGCCACCGGCTACCACGTCGCCTTCTCCGGCCAAAAGACCTATAACGGTGTCGCGCTGCTTGCCCGCGAGCCGATCCATGACGTCTTGTGCGGCAACCCTCATTTCCCCGACGAGCAGAAACGCCTGATCAGCGGCACAATCGGCGATACCCGTATCGTCTG
>JAGWUW010000192.1 GCA_028868235.1 Betaproteobacteria bacterium
GTTGCCGACTGACGCCACTGAAAGCACTCTGACCATGACACCCGCCAATATTTCCGGAATCGAAGTCTGCGTTTTCGATGCCTATGGAACCTTGTTCGACGTCTCCAGCGTTGCCCGTGGCGCCCAGAATGCCCTCGGTGAAGATTGGCAAGCACTCTCCGACTTATGGCGCAGCAAGCAGTTGCAATACACCTGGCTGCGCGGCTTGGCGGGTCAGCACGCCGACTTCTGGCAGGTTACCGGCGACGCACTGGATTTCGCGCTGACCAGCCTGCAGATCGATCGGCCCGGGCTGCGCGAACGGCTGATGAACCTCTACCTGAGTGTTGCAGCCTATCCGGAAGTGTCGGCGACGCTGCAGAAGCTGAAGGATGCCGGACTGCAGACGGCCATACTTTCCAACGGCTCGCCGGCCATGCTCGATGCAGCGGTCGACAACGCAAAACTGGGCAATTTGCTAGATGCCGTGCTCTCGGTCGAATCGGTCGGCGTATTCAAGCCGCACCCGGCCGTCTACGGACTGGCCGCACAGCATTTCCTGGTCGCGCCGGAGCGAATCTGCTTTCTCTCATCGAACAGTTGGGATGCCTTCTCGGCCAAGGCCTACGGCTTTCGTGTCCTGTGGTGCAACCGCTTCGGGCAGGCGGCGGAACGAATACCGGCGCAGCCCGACGGTGAGATTGCCGATCTGTCGCAGCTCCTTGCCTGCCTTGATGGCAAAGGCATCCTAAAAGTGTAAGAAATAGCGCTTCTCCCGCGACAAAGGAATGAAGGCAGCGTTTTTGCCCGACTCCTCACACAAAAAACAGCAGGGATCGTTCATGAAATACAGAAAGCTGGCGCTACTGGCCGTCATCGGCATCTTGGCCGGACTCTATGTCCACTTCGACTTGGGCCAATATCTCAATCTCCAGGCGCTCAAAGAACGACAGGCGGCAATCGAGACTTTCCGCTCAGCCAATCTCGGGCTGACCGTTGCCGGTTATTTCGTCGTGTACATCATTGCCACGGCGCTCTCTATCCCCGGCGCGGCGCTGCTGACGCTGGCCGGCGGCGCCATCTTCGGGTTGCTCTGGGGAACGCTGATCGTTTCTTTCGCGTCGACCATCGGCGCCACGCTGGCCTTCCTGATGTCCCGCTTCCTGCTCCGTGACTGGGTCAGCCAGCGCTTCGGCCAGCGTCTGGCAGCCATCGACGAAGGCATCAAGCGTGAAGGCGCCTTCTATCTCTTCACCCTGCGCCTGGTGCCGGCCTTTCCCTTCTTCCTGGTCAATCTGCTGTTTGGCCTGACGGCGATGAAAACCCGTGCCTACTACATCGCCAGCCAGCTCGGCATGCTGGCCGGCACGGTGGTGTATGTCAATGCCGGCACCCAGTTGGCCCGCCTCGATTCCCTGTCCGGCATCCTCTCGCCGGCTCTGATCGGCTCTTTTGTCCTGCTCGGCATCTTCCCCCTGATCGCCCGCAAACTCGTGGAGATGGTTCGCATGAACAAGGTATTCGCCCATTGGAAGAAGCCGGCGCGCTTCGAGCGCAATCTGGTGGTGATCGGTGGCGGCAGCGCCGGCCTGGTCACGGCCTATATCGCCGCCGCCGTCAAGGCCAAGGTCACACTCGTCGAAAAGCACAAACTCGGTGGCGACTGCCTGAATACCGGCTGCGTCCCCTCCAAGGCGCTGATCCGTTCCGCCAAGTTCCTGTCGCACATCACCCGTTCCCAGGAATTTGGCATCGCCACGGCACAGGCCAACTTCGAATTCGCCGATGTGATGAAGCGCGTCCAGTCCGTGATCAAGACGGTCGAGCCGCATGACTCTGCCGAGCGCTACAGCGGACTGGGGGTCGATGTCATCCAGGGCAGCGCGAATATCGTCTCGCCCTGGGAAGTGGAGATTACCCGTGAGGATGGCAGCACCCAGCGCCTGAGCACGCGCAGCATCGTCATCGCCACCGGCGCCCGGCCTTTCGTGCCGCCGATCCCCGGTATCGAGGAGGTCGGCTATCTCACCTCGGACAACGTATGGAATCTGCGCGAACTGCCGCAGCGGCTGGTCGTGCTCGGCGGCGGGCCGATCGGCTCGGAAATGACCCAGGCCTTCGCCCGCCTTGGTGCCAAGGTAACTCAGGTCGAGATGGCGCCGCGTATCATGATTCGGGAAGATCCCGAAGTTTCCGAACTGGTTACCCGGCGTTTCCGTGCGGAGGGGATCGACGTGCTGCTCAATCACCGCGCCAAGCAATTTGTCGTCGAGAACGGCGAGAAGGTGCTGATCGCCGAGCATGACGGACAGGATGTGCGCATTCCCTTCGACGCCGTGCTCGTCGCCGTCGGTCGCGCCGCCAATCTCAAGGGTTTCGGGCTGGAAGAACTGGGCGTTCGAACGGGGCGCACCGTCGAAACCAACGAATTCCTGCAAACCAATTACCCGAATATCTATGCTGCCGGCGATGTCGCCGGTCCGTTCCAATTCACCCATACCGCTGCCCATCAGGCTTGGTATGCCGCAGTGAACGCCCTGTTCGATCCGCTCAAGAAATTCAAGGCCGATTACTCGGTGATCCCGTGGGCCACCTTCGTCGAGCCGGAAGTAGCCCGGGTCGGCCTGAACGAGCTGGAAGCCAAAGAGAAAGGAATTCCCTACGAAGTCACGACCTACGACATCGACGATCTCGACCGGGCGATTGCCGACAGCGAGGCGCACGGCTTCATCAAGGTGCTGACCGTGCCGGGCAAGGACAAGATCCTGGGCGTCACCATCGTCGGCGAACATGCCGGCGACCTGATCGCCGAATACGTGCTGGCCATGAAGCAAGGCATCGGGCTGAACAAGATTCTCGGCACCATCCACATCTACCCGACGCTGGCCGAAGCCAACAAATACGTGGCCGGCAACTGGAAGAAGGCGCACGCGCCGCAAAGACTGCTCGCCTGGGTCGAGCGTTTCCATGCCTGGCGGCGGGGGTAAAGCAGATGGCAATCCTGACCAAAATCGCCTTGTTTGCCGCCTTTGCCTTGGCCAGCCTGTCCGCCAGTGCTTTCGATCACGACTACCGCGAATGGCAATCGCTACTCGCCAAGCACGTCAAGGTCGCGCCCGATGGCCATTCGAGCCGGGTCGACTATCGGGGCATGGCAGGCGACCGGGCGCGGCTCGACGCCTTTCTCAAAAGTCTATCTGCCGTCCCGGAAGCGGAATACACCCAGTGGTCGAAGCCCCAGCGCCTGGCCTTCCTCATCAATGCGTACAACGCCTGGACGATAGCCCTGGTCCTCGGCAAATACCCCGACCTCAAGTCGATCAAGGAGCTGGGCAGCGTTTTCCAGTCCCCCTGGAAGAAGAAATTCATCCCGCTCTTCGGTAGCGAAATGGCACTCGACGACATCGAACACGGGCTGATCCGCGCCCCGGGCGCCTTCGACGAGCCGCGCATCCATGCCGCCGTCGTCTGCGCCTCGATCGGTTGCCCGATGCTACGCGCCGAAGCCTTTACCGCCGACAGGCTGGACGCCCAACTGGAGGACGGCATGCGCCGCTTCCTTGCCGACAACAGCCGCAATCGCTTCGATGCCGCCAGCGGCAAGCTGCGGGTCTCGAAAATCTTCGACTGGTACGGCAAGGATTTCGAAAAGGGACAGCAGGGGTTCACCTCGCTCAACGCCACCTTCGGCCGCTATGCAGCTCAACTCGCCCTTACGCCGGAGGCTCAGGCGCGCATCCGCCAGGGCGACTACAAGGTGGAGTTCCTCGATTACGACTGGCGTTTGAACGACGTGGCCGGTACGGGGCACTAGGGGACAGACATGAACGTACTGGCTCGACGTGTTGGCGGTTGGCTGGGCCGTTGGCTCAGCCAGCCGCACCACCGTCATGGCGCCGCGCTGCCGACCCCCCGGGAGCGCCTGGCGGCGACCCTCCAACCCGGGGACGTTCTCCTCGTCGAAGGCGAGACGCGGGTCAGCGTGGCGATCAAGTACCTGACCCAATCGACCTGGTCGCATGCCGCGCTGTTCATCGGCAACGCAGCGGGACGCATTGGCCCGGACGGCACCGCCCTGTGTTTCGTCGAGGCCGACATCATCGACGGCATCCGCCTGGTCGAACTGTCCGAGTTCGACGGCCTGCACAGCCGCATATGCCGGCCGGTTGGCCTTTCCGACGTGGATCGGCAGCAGGTCATCGACTACGGCCTGGCCCGGGTCGGCCAACAGTACGACCTGAAAAACGTCTTCGACCTGGCGCGTTACCTGATCCCGACCCCGCCCGTGCCGCAGCGTTGGCGGCGGCGCATGTTGTCGCTGGGCAGCGGCGATCCGACGCGAGCCATCTGCTCGACACTGATCGCCCAATGTTTCCAGTCGGTGCGTTACCCCATCCTGCCGAGCGTCGAGTTTCGCGCAACCGATCGCCTCGACTGTCCGGGATGTATCGAGGAAATTCTGCGCATTCGCCATCACAGCCTGTTCGTGCCCAGGGATTTCGATGTTTCCCCATATTTCGAGGTGGTCAAGCCGACCCTGGCCCGTGGCTTCGATTACCGGCAACTCAATTGGGCAAAAGATCAAGCGGCGAGTACGGCATGAACAAGCGCTTCGTTTTTCTCCTGACCAGCTTGTGGCTGTCTCACGCCGGGGCAAATGAGACCTGGATCGGACGCTTCGAATCGCTTGGCCCCGAGATACCCGCTCCATGGCAGATCCAGCAGGTTGATCCGAAGATCCCACCCACGCGCTATCGTCTGCGCCAATGGGATGGGGTCTATGCCGTCGAGGCGGAAGCAGAATCCTCGATGGCCCTGCTTGGCCGTCCCCTGACGGTCGACCTCGAAAAAACGCCGATTCTTTGCTGGCGCTGGCGTGTCGATGCCGCCTTGCAATCGGCCGACATGCGCACCAAGGCGGGGGACGACTACGCCGCACGGATTTATCTCACCTTCAGCGTTCCTGCTGCGCAACTCGATTTCGGCACACGCGCCAAGCTGGCGCTGGCTCGATCCATCTACGGTAACCAGCTACCGGATGCCGCGATCAACTATGTCTGGGATAACCGGCTCGCACCAGAAACTTTGATGAACAACGCCTACACCGACCGGACACGGATGATCGTGGTGCGCTCGGGGAATACCGATGCCGGCCGTTGGGTGGCCGAGCGCCGCGACGTGCGGGCCGACTTCCGGCGTGCATTTGGTGCGCTGAACGGACAGCTCAATGGGATCGCCATCGCGGTCGACACCGACAACACGAAGGAAAGAGCGCACGCCGGGTTTGCGGAGTTTCACTTCGTGCCAGCTGGGCAGCTGTGCAAAAGCGAATAGTTGGGACCGACTGTAAGAATTGACCGACTTTTCCGACCAATCAATATGACCCAAGACAAAGGGAGACACACATGGCCTTAAACAACAAGATTCTGCTCGCCCGCCCGCACGCATTTATCGTATCGGAGATGCGGCCTTTCCTGGAAAAAAGCGGTTTTGCGCCGAGCAAGCTGGATTCACTCGGTGATTTGCAGCAAGGCAATTTGGGTACGTTCAATGGTGCCGTGATCTCTACGGCAGTGATTTCCCCGATCAATGCCAGTGCAGAGGAGGTTTTCACTGCCCTGCACCAGCGTTATCC
>JAGWUW010000193.1 GCA_028868235.1 Betaproteobacteria bacterium
GGCGGGATCAAGATTCACTACTGCGCAGAGCAGTTCGAAAACGACGGTAGCCTCAGCGCCACGATTATCAAAAGCATGAAACGGGCAATGGCCGGCGAATACAGCCGGGAATTGTCTGTCAAGGTTTTCACGGGGCAGTGCCGCCTCATCCGGCTTGGCTTCCGACAGGGCGGTCCCGCGGGTTTCGGCCTGCGCCGTGTTCTGGTCGATGAGCACTGCAATCCAAAGGCAACGCTCGAACGCGGAGAGCAGAAGAGCCTGCAAACCGATCGTGTCGTACTCCAGCCCGGCCCACCCGAAGAAATCGAGATCGTCCGGCGCCTCTACCGGATGTTTGTCGTCCAACAGCGAACCGAGAGTGAGATCGCCGGGATACTGAACGCTGAAGGGCTTGTGACCGATCTCGGTCGCCCCTGGACCCGAGGCACGGTCCATCAGATCCTGACCAACGAAAAATACATCGGCAACAATGTCTACAACCGGCGCTCGTTCAAGCTGAAGGCCAAGCGGGTCAACAATCCACCCGACATGTGGGTCCGCCAAGACGGCGCATTCGAGCCGATCGTCGAGCGCGACTTCTATGAGGCGGCACAGCGCATCATCGACGCCCGCAGCAAACGCTACACCGATCAGGAACTGCTCGACAGGCTCTCTACCTTGTTGGCCGAGAAGGGATGGCTTTCCGGGCTGGTCATCGACGAAGTCGAGGACATGCCGTCGAGCATGACCTTTCGTCACCGGTTTGGCAGCCTGGTGCGGGCCTATGAGCTGGTCGGCTATTCACCAGCGCGCGACTATCGCTACATCGAAACCAACCGGGCCTTGCGAGCACTCCATCCAGACGTTGTCCAGGAGGTCATTGGCGGAATCGAGAGCGCGGGCGGTTCGGTCCGACGAGACCCCGTGTCCGATCTGCTGCACATCAACGAGGAGTTCACGGCGGCGTTGGTCATTGCCCGCTGCCAAGTTAGCCCAGCCGGAAGCCTGCGCTGGAAAATCCGATTCGATCAGGGGCTGCGACCAGGAATCACGATTGCGGTTCGGATGGAGGACGATAACCGCACGATCCGGGACTACTATTTTCTGCCCTGGCTCGACCTCGGCAAGACGCCGGACCTCAGGCTGGCACCAGAGAATGGCATCCTGCTTGATGCCTACCGGTATGAGACACTGGATGCCTTCATGGATCTGACGCGCCGCACAGCGTTGAGCGTTGCGGCATGAGCGATCCTGCACCCGAAATTCGCATGGTGCCGGTCGACCTCATCACGATCCTCAATCCGCGCGTGCGGAACAAGCGTATCTTCCAGGAACTGGTAGACAGCATTGCCCATCTCGGACTGAAAAAGCCGATCACGGTGAGCCAGCGCCCAGGCAAGGCACGTTACGATCTCGTCTGCGGACAAGGACGGCTCGAAGCGTTCATCGCGCTCGGTCAGTCAGAAATCCCGGCCATTGTCGTCGAAGCCTCGGAAGAGGACTGCTACGTGATGAGCCTGGTCGAGAATCTCGCTCGTCGGCAGCACAGCCCGCTGGAACTCGTTCATGCCATCGGCGCGCTCGCTGCCCGCGGCTATTCCCACAATGAGATTGCAGCGAAGGTCGATTTCTCACCGGAGTATGTTGCCGCAATTTGCCTGCTCCTCGAAAATGGCGAAGAGAAGCTGATTTCCGCAGTCGAGCGCGGCGTCATCCCGCACACCATCGCCATGGAGATCGCCCGTGCCAAGGAGGGCGAGGTCCAGCAAGCTCTTGCACAGGCGTATGAGGAAAAGGCCATCCCAGGCAATCAGGTGCTGGCGATCCGGCAGATCATCGAGCAACGCAACAACAGCGGAAAGCAGATGCACAAGCGCGGACGTGGTCCGTGGCCATCGCGACCGGTGACATCCGAAGGCCTGATCCGTTCGTATCAGCGAGAAACGGAGCGCCAGAAGCTGTTGATCAAGCGCGCCTCCCTGGCTCGGAGCCGCCTCCTGTTCGTGACCAATGCCATGCGCCGCCTTTTGGCCGACGAACACTTCGTCACGCTGCTGCGTGCCGAAGGCCTCAACAGTATCCCGCAGGCTCTGGCCGAACGGATCGGATCGGTGGAGCGATCATGAACAGCCCCGTCAAGATCGCGTTCGAGCAGCAGGTGCTCCAGATCCCGATCTGCAAGCTGTTGCCGACGAGAGCACTCCCCAAGGGGGTGCATGAAAGCGTGAAATATCGCCGGATCGCAGCCTCGGTCGCGGAAGTCGGGCTGATCGAGCCGATTTCAGTCGCACGCCAGCGCGATGGGATCTTTCTGATCCTCGATGGGCATGTTCGTCTCGACGCTTTGGTCGCGCAAGGCGCGTCGGTCGCGGCCTGTGTCGTTGCCAGTGACGATGAATCCTTCACCTACAACAAGCGCGTGAACCGGCTCGCGACGATCCAGGAACACTACATGATCGTGCGAGCGCTCGAGCGCGGGGTCTCGGAGGAAAAGCTGGCCCGGGCGCTCAACGTCGATGTGAAGGTCATCCGACAGCGGCGGCATCTCCTTTCAGGGATCAGCCAGGACGTCGCTGAACTTCTCAAGGACAAGCCTGTCGGTCACAACGCATTCCAGAAGCTGCGAAAGATGAAGCCGATCCGCCAGCTCGAGGTTGCCGAACTCATGGTGTCGGCCAACAATTACACATCCTCCTATGCAAAGGCGTTGCTGGCGACGTCAAAACCCGCCGATTTGCACAAGCCAGACGATCTCAAGAAATCGACAGGTCTTTCCGCCGAACAGATGGCCCGGCTGGAACGGGAAATGGCTTCGCTCAACGCGGACTACAAAGAGCTGGAGGTCTCCTACGGGGATGACATGCTGGTCCTTGTCGTCGCGTCAGGCTTCCTTGAACGATTGATGTCGAAGCCCGAGATCGAGCGATTTCTGGAGACGCGGCACCCTGAATTTTCCGAGAACTTTCGTTCAATCGTGCAGGCAACGTCGCTGGATCACGCATCTACGGTTTGAAGGCTAGCAGCGTCTTGGGGACCGGGACCCACAAGCGCCGGGACCGTCGGAGAAGCCGCCGAGAGGGGCGGATCGAGGGCGGCGGCGGGAATGGCGGCGAACCCGCAGGAAGCCCGCTAGGTCAGTCGTCATAGGACTGACTGCATGCCGAAATTTCGGCATGTTCATCATAGGACGGGCGCGCCGATTCAGGGACCACGTGTCATCGGCGCGCCCAATTCAGAACAACTTTGCCACAACTTATGGACTTAACGTAAAACACTGAGATTTAGCCAGTCTCGGTCGATTTTACGCACAGCAGATGACAATCGACCTGTCACGGAGTAGTGGGCATCGCGGATGCTCACGATGCGCGCCTTTCTTTTGCAACATCGGCTCTTGGCCATCTTGGTGGTCATGGCAGCCTTGTGCATGAAGATCGTCGTGCCGACTGGCTTCATGATCGGGCAGAATTCCAAGGTTCTCACGGTACAGCTTTGTACCGACGGCCTTGGTCACGCCGTGACCGCGAAAATTGCCATTCCAATGAAGGGCGAGCCTAGCGACTCGTCCGGCAAGCAGGGCAAGGCTGAATGCCCCTTCGCCTCGCTGTCGATGGCCTCGATGACAGGCGCCGATCCTGCGCTTCTGGCACTGGCTCTTGCCTTCATTCTGGCTCTGGGTTTTGCGCCGGCCCAAACCTCCCATCCCAAGCGCGTATCCTACCTTCGTCCGCCACTGCGCGGACCACCGGCTCTCGTCTGACAATCTGAACCGATTTGTCGGACCGGCCGGTCCTGCGCCCATTTTGCGCGTGCACCGGCCTAGCCGGAGCACATTTCCATGTACGAATTGCTGTGCCGTTCATCCGAACGGCCCTGGGCACCCCAGCCTGAAAAGCTGGTTGCGGTGCCCGACCGGGGCGCTTCGAAGCCCCTCATCCTGCATATGCAGGAGAACCGCTCGCACCTGACGCAGGAAGCGCGGGTCTGTTTCAGCGTCATCGCTTTGCTGTTCATGGTGACCAGTATCGGGCCAGCCTTGCATGGCCACTGGCTGGTCCCTGCATTCTCGATCCTGGCGATGGCAGGCCTGACTTTCGCACTCGAACGGCATGGCAAGTCTCGGCCAGCCAGCGAAACGCTCGAACTTGCTGAAGGCAGGGTCCGGCATCGTGACAGCGCAGGGCAGCAGATCGAACTGCCCGTCTTCTGGATGCGGCTCGCAGCCGAAGGCCGCAGTCCGTCCGATCTGCGCCTGTTCCTACGAGGGCGGGATGGATCGATCGAGTTCGGCCGTTGCCTCAGCCTCGACGAACGTCGCGCCGTTGCCCCGCTGGTGGCGGCCGCCCTCGCACAGACGCGGGGGTGCTGAACCATGGGTATCCTCTTCGTTTCCGATGAACGGCACCGCCAGTTGCAGCACTTCCGTCGCCGGACCTGGCTGCTGATCGCCCTGTGCATGTTTGCCCGGGGGACCGACGCGGCGTTCGGCCTCGGCCTTATCGAACCCACCCAACAAGTTGCGGCGCAGGAGATTTCCATCTGCTCCGCCGAGACGGAGTTCCCAATATGATGGGCATTTCTCCCAAGGCACTGGCGCTTGGCGCCGTCGCGAGCCTGTCGGCAAGCGCAGCAGTGGCCCACGGCTATCGCTCCGGCGCGCTTTCCATCCAGCACCCATGGTCACGCGAAACCGCGGTCGGACAGGCTGTCGGCGGCGGTTTCCTGACCATCGCCAACAGCGGCACTCGTGATGACCGCCTCCTTTCCGGCACAAGCCCAGTCGCCGCGGAGGTCCAGCTTCACTCCATGACGATGGACGGCGGCGTTATGCGCATGCGGCAAGTCACCGATGGCATTGCCGTCCCGGCCAAGGGTTCGGTCGAACTGAAGCCCGGCGGCTATCACATCATGTTCATGGGTCTGAGGCGGCAACTCCGGCAGGGCGACCGCTTTCCCGTGACGCTCCGATTCCGGCGCGCCGGCAACGTCACCGTGCAATTCGCTGTGCAACCAGTCGGCTCGACCGGTCCGATGGAGGGCGGCCATGCAGGCCACTGATCCCGAACCATTCGAGCCCGCCGAAACCGCTGACAGTGGTTCACCGCGCTGGATTCTCTTGCTTGTCGTGCTTCTCGTAGTGGGAGTGCTTGCCGCAGCCACCCTCACGCGCGGAGGCTCGGATGCTGGAGAGTCTGCCAGTGGTTACACAAACGCATTCGGCGGGCCGTTCAGCCTTACCGCACCGGACGGCTCGACCGTCACGGAGAAGACGCTGGCGGGCAAGCCTTACGCGATCTTCTTCGGCTTCACCCGCTGTCCCGATGTCTGCCCGACCAGCCTCGCTCGCATGGCGCGGCTAAGAAAGCAGCTCGGGCCGGGAGGCATGAAGTTCAACATCGTCTTCGTCTCGGTCGATCCCGGCCACGACAAACCGACCGACCTTGGCAATTATGTCGCGCTTTTCGGCACACCGATCATCGGGCTTACCGGGACCGACGCCCAACTAGAGCAGATCAAGAAGGGCTACGGCGTTTACTCGGCCAAGGTGCCGCAGCCGGGCGGCGACTACACCATCGACCATACCGCCGCGATCTACCTGATGACCGCCAAGGG
>JAGWUW010000194.1 GCA_028868235.1 Betaproteobacteria bacterium
CGCCCTAAACAAGGCGGACATGACGCGGCTCAAGCTGCTCAAACTGCTTTCGATGATCGACGGTGACGCCAACACCGGCGATCTGGAGCAGATCTTCCGGGAAGAGTCGAAGCTATCCTACAGCCTGCTGCGTCTTGTCAATTCGGCAGCCATGGCTCCTCGCAGTCCGATTACCAGCTTTGGCCAAGCCATCAACCTGCTGGGACGCAGGCAATTACAGCGCTGGCTACAACTGCTGGTCTACTCAGATCCGAACAACGGCCAACACCCGACTCCCCTGCTTCAGAAAGCCGCTGCCCGCGGCCGCCTGATCGAATTGCTCGTTCCCGGCTTGGGCCTCGACCCGGCGCTGGAAAACCCGGGCGACATGGCATTCATGATCGGCACCTTCTCGCTGCTCGATGTGTTGCTCAACATGTCGATGGCCGATATCCTCAGCCAATTGCCGCTACCGGAAGTTGCCCAACAGGCACTGGGCACCCATACCGGTCCATTCGGAAAACTGCTGGCAGCAATCGATGCTGCCGACAGGCGCCACCTAGATACGGCCGCACAACAGCTCGAACAGTTGGGCATCAATGCCGAAACCTATCTCGATGCGCAATTATCGGCCATCAGTTGGGCGGCAAAGATTCGTTCAACGAACTGATCAGCCGAAACGCCCTGACAGGAAGGGGTTGAACTGACGTTCCTCACCGAAAGTAGACATCGGGCCATGGCCAGGGATGAACTCGACCTCGTCTCCTAGCGGAAAGAGCTGTTCCTTGATCGAACGGATCAGGGTGTCGTAATCACCACGCGGGAAATCGGTGCGTCCAATCGATCCTTGGAATAGCACGTCACCGACCTGAGCCAGATGACTGGGTGCATGGAAAAAGACGACATGGCCTGGCGTGTGACCGGGGCAATGCAGGACGTCGAGCTCGATATCGCCAAAGGCCACCTTGTCGCCCCCCTTGAGCCAACGGGTCGGCTCGAAACTACGCACATTCGGGAAACCGAACATCTTGCTCTGCTGAGGCATGCCGTCGATCCAGAAGCGATCCTCTTCATGCGGACCTTCAACTGGCACACCGGTCAGCTCCACCAAGGCAGCGACACCACCGGCGTGATCGATATGCCCGTGGGTGACCAGTATCTTCGCCAGGATCAGTTTCTCATCTTCCAGGACACGAAGGATTCGTTCGACGTCACCACCGGGATCAATCACCACCGCCTGACGAGTCTTCTCACACCAGAAAATAGTGCAGTTCTGTTCAAAGGGAGTAACCGGAACGATTTGATAGCGCATGGCGATTCAGGAAGTGTTGGCTTGCTGTCGATTATCGCACGGCACTGCTCTTGCCCGCCGACGTCGCCCCCCTTACACTCCACGTGCCCGAATTGAAAGACTCTTCGAAAGCCTACCCACATGCTCGACCACGCGTTGCCCGACATCGATTCCTGGACCCTGATGTTCAGCAACAACGGGCTGCCTATCTTGCGCGTGACCAAGCGGCGGCTGGAAGAGATGCGCACCGACCTCGACCGTGTCGACGCACGCGAACTGGCCCGACTGATCCTACAGGACCCGATCATGACCGTGCGTGTCCTGGCCTTTACGCAACCAATACGTGGCCGCTCGCTGCAGCACGACATCACAACCATCGCCAGCGCGGTGATGATGGCCGGCATCGAACCTTTTTTCAATCGCTTCCATGAATTGTTCACCATCGAAGATCAAGTCAAGGAAGCCGGCCCACAGGCCCTGCTCGGCATCCTGCAAATCATCCGGCGCGCTCAGCGGGCAGCGGACTACGCTCAGGAATGGGCGATCTGGCGTCACGACATCAACATGGAAGAAGTGCGGATCGCCGCTCTGCTTCATGACATCTCCGAAATCCTCGTCTGGTGTACCGCCCCGAAACTGGGATTGGCCATTCAGGAAATGCAAAGAATCCACCCCGGCATGCGCAGTGCCGATGCACAGAAAGAAGTGCTGGGTTTCACTTTTCAGGACATCCAGAGGGAACTTTGCCGCGTCTGGCATTTGCCCAAACTGCTGCAAACCCTGATTGACGACGACAACGCCGAGCAAGCACGCGTCAAGAACGCCACCCTAGCGGTTCAGCTGGCCCGCCATTCCTCACACGGCTGGGACGACCCGGCCCTGCCCGACGACTACATCGCGATCGGCCAGTTGCTCAACATCACGCCGGAAGCCGTTCGCCAACGCCTGGGACTGGAACCCATGCCGGCCCGCGAAGCGGATGGCCAGGATATCGTCTAACCGTCGCTTGGTGTGCCTGGCTAAGCGGGTAGCGCCAACGATCTACGCCTGACCACCGGCACGACTCTCCAGCACCTCCCAGCGCTCCAGCAAAACCATCAGCTCATCGTCGATCAGCGCCAGACGCTCGGCTGCTTTCTGCGCCACCTGCGGATCGGTCTGGTAGATCGCCGGGTCTTCGAGCCGCCTGCTCAGGTCGGCCTGCTCACCTTCCAGTGCCGCGATCTTGTCGGGTAGCCCCTCGAGTTCGCGCTGCTCTTTCCAGGACAACTTGTCGCTCTTCGGCTTGACCGGCTCGGCTGCCTTGACCACAGGCTTCACCTCCGCCTTGGCCTTGGCCGTCTCCTTGGCGACGCTGGCCTTGTATGCCGCCCAGTCGCTGTACCCGCCAGCATACTCGCGCCACTGGCCATCGCCTTCGGCGGCGATAGTCTGCGTCACGACATTGTCGAGGAAGGTCCGATCGTGGCTGACCAGGAACAGCGTTCCTTCATAGTTCTGCAGCAGTTCCTCGAGCAGCTCCAGGGTTTCGATATCGAGATCGTTGGTCGGCTCGTCAAGGACCAGCACGTTCGCGGGCTTGGCAAACAGACGGGCTAGCAGCAGCCGATTGCGCTCGCCACCAGACAGCGAACTGACCGGCGAGCGCGCCCGTTCCGGGGCAAACAAGAAGTCTTCGAGATAGCCGATGACGTGCTTGCGAGCGCCGCCAATCTCGACATAGTCCGACCCCGGCGAAATGATATCGGCCAGCGTCGAGTCCGGATTAAGCTGGGTACGAAACTGGTCGAAGTAGGCAATTTCCATCTTCGTTCCCTGGCGGACTGTGCCGGAATCCGGCTGCAATTCGCCAAGGATCAGGCGCAGTAGCGTGGTCTTGCCGGCGCCGTTGGGTCCAATCAGGCCGATCTTGTCGCCGCGCTGAATACGAGATGAGAAATCACGGACGATCTGCCTCTGGCCGTAGGTTTTATTAACGTGATCCAGTTCGGCCACCAGTTTACCGCTCTTGTCGCCAGCATCGAGGTGCAGATTGACCTTGCCCATCCGCTCGCGCCGCGCCTGACGCTCGGCCCGCAACTTGTCGAGACGCTGGACACGGAAGACGGCGCGTGTGCGCCGTGCTTCGACGCCCTTGCGTATCCACACCTCTTCTTCCTTGAGCAGCTTGTCAGCACGCGCATTCGCCAGCGACTCCTCGTGCAACATGGCTTCCTTGCGCTGCTGGTACTGCGTGAAGCTGCCGGGAAAGCTGGCCAGCTTGCCGCGATCGAGCTCAACGATGCGCGTGCACACGCGGTCGAGGAAGGAGCGGTCATGGGTGATGAAGAAGAGGCTGACACCGCTTTCGATAAGCAGGCTTTCCAGCCATTCGATGGCGGCGATATCGAGGTGGTTGGTTGGCTCGTCAAGGAGCAACACTTCCGGCGCCACGGCCAGGGCCTGGGCCAGTGCCAGACGTTTTTTCTGCCCCCCCGACAGGGAGCCGACATTCGCTTCCGGATCGAGCCCGAAACGGTCGATAACGCGCTCAGCCTGCACCTCGTAGGCCCAGGCGCCGCGCGCCTCGAGTTCGTGCTGCAGCGTGTCCATGCGGGCGAGCAGGGCGTCGTGGTTGCCCTGACCGTCGGCTAACTGGTGGGAGACTGCATGGTATTCGGCAAGCAGTGCCGAGGTTTCACCCATGCCAGAAACAACCGCCTGAAAAACGCTCATTGCCGGGTCGAAGGGCGGCTCCTGCGGAACATAGCCGACCCGGATGCCGGGCTGCACCCAAACCTCGCCGTCATCCAGCCGCCCCTTCCCTGAGCCGGCCGCCATCGCAGCCAACAGGGAGGATTTACCGGTGCCGTTACGGCCAATCAGGGCTACCCGTTCGCCTGGATCGAGCTGGAAATCGGCGTGATCGAGAAGCGGTACGTGGCCGTAGGCGAGACAGGCATCGGAAAGTTTGAGGTAAGGCATTGGTCGCAATAAAAACGGCGCCCCGCTGGGCGCCGCGTTGGGAAGGCAACAATTTTACAACCTACTGGACGATCACGTACGAAAGCGCGACAACTGGGCCTGCAATTCCGCAGCCAGTCGCTGCAAGTTCAGCGCCCGCTCGCTGTTGCGGACAGCGCGGTGGTTACTGTTTTCGGCTGCCCCCGCAATTTTTTCGACCAAGCTGGCAATATCCTGGCTGGAGGCGCTCTGTTCCAGCGTACTGTCGGCAATGTCGTGAACGACGGCAACGGTCTCCTGCGCCCTCTGGTCGATCTGTTCCAGCGAATCGCCAGCCAGGCGGGCCATGCCGACGGTACCGCCCATATTGGTGCTGAGATCCTGCATGCGCTGGACGGCATGGCGGGTCTCTTCCAGGATCGCGGAAACGGTGGTCTCGATTTCCCGAGTGGACAGAGAAGTCCGCTCGGCCAGTTTGCGCACCTCGTCGGCAACAACGGCAAAACCCCTTCCCTGCTCGCCGGCGCGGGCTGCCTCGATTGCCGCATTCAGAGCGAGCAGGTTAGTCTGGTCGGCAATCTCGCGGATCACCCCAACCACACTTGAAATCTGCTTGGAGCGCTCACCGAGCGACTCGATCAGGGTGGCCGACTCAGTAATATCGCCGGCGACACGCTCTAGTTCATTCATCGTCCGATAAACCACATCACGCCCTGACTCGGTCACTACCTTGGCCTCCGAAGAGATTTGTGCTGCATGCTTGGCGCTGTCCGCCACATGGGTGATGCTCACCGACAACTCCTCGACCGAGGCCGCAATACCTGATGCTGAGGCGGAAGCCTGCTCCGAGGAGTCACGAGCTGAAGCGGCAGCATCCTGCAACCCGTTGGCGGCTACGCCCAACTGAGCAGACGAATCGGCTACCCCACTGACCAATGTGCGCATGCTTTCGGCCATATTGTTGAACGCCTGCGCAATGATGTGCACTTCGTTGCGACTGCCCGCCTCGGCGCCCGGTATCACCGCACGCAAGTCACCCGCGGCAATGCGCTCGACGTCCTGAACCATTCCGCTCAATGAGCGCAGGCGGACGTTGACCAGAAAGTAAACCAGCGTAGCCAGCAGCAGCGCTGCCGCAATACTGACGATGACGACCAGATTGCGCAAGGCGTGGCTTTCTTCGAGATATTCGTCGAGCCAGCTACCGGTACCCACGGTCCAGCCCCAAGCCGACGAGGTTGCGGCAAAAATAATTTTATCGCGCGTCGATCCGGCCACATCGGTCATCTGATAGCGGAAAAGGCCGCTCTTGCGCTCAAGCATCTGATGAAGAATC
>JAGWUW010000195.1 GCA_028868235.1 Betaproteobacteria bacterium
CCGCTGCTGTCCGCAGGCGGCACCGTGCGCCTGCCGGGCTCCAAGAGCATCTCCAACCGCGTGCTGCTGCTGGCCGGCCTGAGCGCCGGCACGACGCGCGTGCTCGACGTGCTCGAATCCGACGACACCCGCGTGATGCTCGACGCCTTGCGGGCGCTGGGCTGCACCATCGAATCCGATGGCGAGGCCGCGCTGCGCATCACCGGCCTGGGCGGGCAACTGAAGACGCGTCAGGCCCAGCTCTTCCTGGGCAACGCTGGCACGGCCATGCGCCCGCTGACGGCCGCCCTGGCCCTGCTGGCGGCCAGCCAGGGCGGCGTGTTCGAGCTGAGCGGCATCGCCCGCATGCACGAGCGCCCGATCGGCGACTTGATCAACGCGCTGCGCCCGCTGGGGTGCACCATCGAGTGCCTCGGCACCGAGGGCTACCCGCCGCTGCGCCTGTCCGGCAGCGCACTCGACCTCCGCGCGCCGATCCGCGTGCGTGGCGACGTGTCCAGCCAATTTCTCACGGCGCTGCTGCTGGCGCTGCCGCTGGTGGCGCGCGATCAGGCGCTGACCATCGAGGTGACCGGCGAGCTGATCTCGAAGCCCTATATCGAGATCACGCTCAATCTGCTGGCCCGCTTCGGCATTGCCGTGCAGCGCGAGGGCTGGGCTCGCTTCACGATCCCGCAGGGCAGCCACTACCAGTCGCCCGGCGAGATTCCGGTCGAAGGCGACGCCTCCTCGGCCTCGTATTTCATCGCCGTGGGCGCACTGGCCGCCACGCACACGCCGCTGCGCATCGAAGGCGTGGGCGCGGCCTCCATCCAGGGCGACATCCGCTTCGTCGACGCCGCGCAGGCCATGGGTGCGCAGATTTCGAGCGGCCCGAACTGGCTGGAGATCCGGCGCGGTGCCTGGCCGCTGCACGCCATCGAGCTCGATTGCAACCACATCCCCGACGCCGCGATGACGCTGGCCGTGATGGCGCTCTACGCCCGCGGCACGACGAAGCTGAGCAACATCGCCAGCTGGCGGGTCAAGGAAACCGACCGCATCGCCGCGATGGCGACCGAATTGCGCAAGCTGGGCGCTGAGGTCGAAGAAGGTGCGGACTATATTCGCGTAACGCCTGCAGCACTACATCCGGCAGCCATCGATACCTACGATGATCACCGTATGGCAATGTGCTTCTCGCTGGCCGCGTTCGGCACGCCGCTGCGCATCAATGATCCGAAGTGCGTTGCCAAGACCTTCCCCGACTATTTTGAACGTTTCGCCGCGGTAACTAGGGCCGCTCCGGTCATTGCTATCGATGGTCCCTCGGCATCCGGCAAGGGGACGGTGGCGGCGCGGGTTGCCGAGGCACTAGGCTTTTCCTATCTCGACTCCGGTGCCTTGTACCGCCTGACGGCCCTAGCAGCCAAGCAGGCCGGTGTCGATTGGGCTGACGAAAGCGAAGTTGCCAAGTTGGCGGCGGTTCTCGATGTTGAGTTTTCCGGAACCGATATTCGTCTCAACGGCACCCTGGTCGGCGATGCCATCCGCACCGAGGAAATGTCTGCCGGGGCCTCGAAAGTGGCTACCCTGCCGGCTGTTCGTGAGGCTCTGCTGTTCCGTCAACGAGCCTTTAACACCCTTCCAGGTCTGGTTGGTGACGGGCGCGACATGGGCTCGGTGATATTCCCGAAAGCCGTGCTCAAGGTCTTCCTGACGGCGAGTGCGGAAGCGCGCGCCAAACGGCGCTATAAGCAGTTGATCGAAAAAGGATTCTCTGCTAATCTCGCGGACCTTCTGGCTGATCTGCAGCAACGTGATGCGCGCGATTCGCAGCGCAGCGTGGCGCCGCTCAGGCAGGAGGCTGATGCAAGGCTGCTCGATACCACGCATCTCACCATCGAACAGGCGGTGAACCAGGTGCTGGCGTGGAGCAGGGAAGTGTCGCTGTAACGGTGTTGCCGGCCGCAATGATCGGCGCATTTTTTTTAACCTCAACCCGCTGCTTTTCGTACCGCTGTGGTTCGATTCGTGGCATGAAAGTCTGTCCGTAATGGAATCTTTTGCTCAACTTTTTGAAGAATCCCTGGCTCGCCAGGAAATGCGTCAAGGCGAAGTCATCACTGCTGAAGTGGTGGCCATCGATCACAATTTCGTTGTGGTCAATGCCGGCCTGAAATCGGAATCCTATGTTCCGCTCGAAGAATTCCTGAATGATCAGGGCGAGATCGAAGTCAAGGAAGGCGACTTCGTTCAAGTTGCCATCGAAATGCTGGAAGACGGCTACGGCGCCACGCGCCTGTCGCGCGATCGCGCCAAGCGCATCGCCGCCTGGAACTTCCTGGAGCAGGCCCTGAACGACAACACCCTGGTCACCGGCACCATCACCGGCAAGGTCAAGGGCGGCCTCACCGTCATGTCCAACGGCGTCCGTGCATTCCTGCCGGGTTCCCTGGTCGACATGCGTCCGGTCAAGGACACCACCCCGTACGAAGGCAAGACCCTTGAATTCAAGGTCATCAAGCTGGATCGCAAGCGCAACAACGTCGTGATGTCCCGTCGTGCCGTGCTCGAAGCCACCGCTGACAAGGATCGCGAAAAGCTCCTCGAGAACCTCAAGGAAGGCACCACCGTCAAGGGTATCGTCAAGAACATCACCGACTACGGCGCATTCGTCGACCTGGGCGGCATCGATGGCCTGCTGCACATCACCGACCTGGCCTGGCGCCGCGTCCGTCACCCGAGCGAAGTGCTCAATGTCGGTGACGAAGTTACCGCCAAGATCCTCAAGTTCGACGCCGAGAAGAACCGCGTCTCCCTGGGCATGAAGCAGCTGGGCGACGATCCGTGGGTCGGCATTGCCCGCCGTTATCCGGCCGGTACCCGCCTGTTCGGCAAGGTCACCAACCTGACCGACTACGGTTCCTTCGTCGAAATCGAGCAAGGTATCGAAGGCCTGGTGCACGTTTCCGAAATGGACTGGACCAACAAGAACGTCCATCCGTCCAAGGTTGTTTCCCTGGGCGACGAAGTCGAAGTCATGATCCTGGAAATCGACGAAGAGCGTCGTCGTATCTCCCTGGGCATGAAGCAGTGCCTGCCGAACCCGTGGGACGATTTCGCCATGAACCACAAGAAGGGCGACAAGGTCCGCGGTGCCATCAAGTCGATCACCGACTTCGGCATCTTCATCGGTCTGCCTGGCGGCATCGATGGTCTGGTTCACCTGTCCGACCTGTCCTGGTCTGCGACCGGCGAAGAAGCCATCCGCAACTTCAAGAAGGGCGACGAAGTCGAGGCAGTCGTGCTCGGCATCGACGTCGAGAAGGAGCGTATCTCCCTCGGCATCAAGCAGCTCGAAGGCGATCCGTACACCAACTTCATCGCTACCCACGAGAAGAACAGCATCGTGCGCGCTACCGTCAAGACGGTGGATGCCCGCGGCGCCGTGCTCACCCTGGATGGCGAGAACGAAGGTTACCTGCGTGCTTCCGAGTTCTCGCGTGATCGTATCGACGACCTGTCGCAACACCTGAAGGTGGGTGACGAAGTCGAAGCCATGATCATCAACGTGGATCGCAAGACCCGTGGCATCAACCTGTCCATCAAGGCCAAGGACAATGCCGAACAGCACGAAGCGATGCAGAAGCTGGCTTCTGACTCTGCCTCCGCTGCTTCCGGTACGACCAACCTGGGTGCCCTGCTGAAGGCCAAACTCAACCAACAAGGCTGATAAGGCACTAGCATGACCAAATCCGAGCTCATCGCCCAGCTGGCGGAACGTTTTCCCCAGTTGGTAGCGAAGGATGCTGATTTCGCGGTCAAGATGATTCTCGATGCGATGTCCGAAGCGCTGGTGCGCGGGGATCGCATCGAGATCCGCGGATTCGGCAGTTTTGCGCTCAACTACCGGCCGCCGCGTGTTGGACGCAACCCCAAGTCGGGGGAGAAGGTCAGCGTACCGGCCAAATGGGTTCCCCATTTCAAGGCTGGAAAAGAGTTGCGCGAACGGGTCGATCAGATGATCTGACGCCGGGCTTGGCTCAATGTGGTAGATTCGGGGCGGTGAATGATTTCACTGCCCCTTTTTATTGAATGTCATGACAGCTTTGACTTGGGCCGTTCGGCTCATCATCTTCGTGTTTCTGGTGGTTTTTGCCGCCCAAAACACCGATCCGGTCAGCCTGAGGCTGCTTCCCGGGCAGATCTGGCAGGCGCCGCTGGTCCTCGCTTTGCTCGCGTTCTTTGTCGGCGGCGTGATCTTGGGAGCGCTATCGCTGCTCGGGGTAATCTTCCGGCAACGCCGCGAAATTTCGCGCCTCAAGAAAGATGCGGCACGCAAACCGCCATTGCCGAACATTGAAATCCCGCCTGCCGTATGAGCGAAATTGTCGATTACTGGCAGCTGCTGCTGATTCCGGTGTTTTTTGGTTTGGGCTGGGGGGCTGCACGGGTCGATATGCGTCAGGTGGTGCATGAGTCTCGGGCGCTTCCTCGATCCTATTTTCAGGGACTGAATTTCCTGCTTAACGAGCAACCGGACAAGGCGATCGATTCTTTCCTGGAAGTCGCCAAGGTCGACTCGCAAACCGTCGAACTCCATTTTGCGCTGGGGAATCTGTTTCGTAGACGCGGTGAGACTGAGCGTGCCATCCGCATGCACCAGAACCTGATCGATTTGCCTGATCTCGACGAGCGAGTACGCCTGCAGGCATTGTCCGAATTGGGGCAGGATTATCTGAAGGCCGGTTTGTTGGACAGGGCCGAAGAAATCTTTAATAAATTGCTAAGTACCTCTTTTGAAGAAGAGGCAAAGCGCAACCTGCTGGAAATTTATCAGGTTGAAAAGGAATGGCTGAAAGCTGTCGACATTGCCCGCGAATTACCGGATGTCGCATCCCACCGCGAAATTGCTGAGTACTACTGCGAGTTAGCCGCCAACGAAATCATGCGTTCACGTCCAGACGAAGCGCGTCAGTATCTGGATGTGGCGATGCAGGAGAACCGCAAATGTGTACGGGCCAGCCTGCTGCAAGGCGACTTGTTGCTGCAGGAAGGTAAAACTCCGGAGGCGATCGAGGCGTGGCAGCGCATCGAGCAGCAGGATCCCGCTTATCTGGCACTGGTTGCTCAACGATTGCTCGAGACGTATCGCAAACAGGAACGCCTAGCCGAAGGCATCGCCCTTCTCAACGGTTACCTTGAGCGCTATCCGTCGCTGGACCTCCTTGAGGTGGTCTATCAACTGGTGCTGGAGAGCGAGGGTACTGAAGCAGCCTATCGCCTAGTGCGGGCTGAATTGCAGCGTAATCCGACCCTGCTTGGTCTTGAAAAACTGATGAGTGCACGCCTGCCGCTGGCGGCGCCGGAAGTCAGGCCGGATGTCGAACTCGCCAAGACCATCATCCAAGGCTATACCAAGCGATTGTCCCGTTATCGGTGCGATAATTGTGGTTTCAAGGCCCGCCAGTTCTATTGGCGTTGTCCGGCCTGCGGAGGCTGGGAAACCTATCCGCCACGTCGTGGC
>JAGWUW010000196.1 GCA_028868235.1 Betaproteobacteria bacterium
CGCACGCATTCCAGATTGTCAGCTTCGAGCATCAGGGAAAAAACCGAAAGAAATCAGGCGCAAATTATGAACGCGCAAGTGTAGCGGCAGATTGATGATCATCAAACAAAAACGGCCAAGAAAAACGGAGGTGCTTACCTTCGACGCACCGGGGCGGCCATCAGGACTTCGGCCTGAATCTGCTGGAAGCATTCAGTCAGTTGGTCGTTGGCAGTGCGTAGTGCCTGTTCGAGCGCCTTGAGCTCTTCCGGGGCACCAATGCGTCGCCGATGGATCAATTCCCTGGCTGTGTCGTGTACCCGGGCATGTAAGGTGGGGATCTCCTGAAAGGCGGCAATAGTGGCATACCGTTGGTTCCCCGCATCTTTTAACCAGTGGGCAAAGCGGCAGGCATCCGGCGAAACCGGAGGCGGGCTAACGGTACCTGAGGTGTCGTCGAGGTGAGCGTACAGGGAGCGGGTCCAGCGCTTGTGATCGACTTCGGCGATCAGCATGGGCAGGTCGTCGCGTGACCAGTTGAAAGCCGTTGCCAAATTCCACAGTTCGTCGGCCTGGAAATGCTGAATCCAGGCAGGAATTTCTTCGGGCGGCATTGGGCGGGCAATACCGAAGCCTTGCGCCATGTCGCAGCCGAGTAAGAGCAGCACGAGGCCATGTTCGACGGTTTCGACCCCTTCGGCGATGACCGAGCGCCGGAAAGCCTGGGTCAGGCCAATGACACCTTCGACGATGGCCAGGTCGTCAGGGTTGTCGAGCATATCGCGGACGAAGGACTGGTCGATTTTCAGCAGGTCGGCCGGCAGTCGGCGGAAATAGGTCAGCGAAGAGTAACCGGTGCCGAAATCATCAAGCGCGAAACTGACGCCGAGGTTGCGGCATTCGGCGAACAGGGCAGCACTGGTATCGATGTCCTCGAGTGCGGCGGTCTCGAGCACCTCGAGTTCGACCTGGCGGGGCGACACGCCGGGATATTGGGCAAGTAAATCGCCCAGGCGTTGCGAGAAACCGGGGTGTTGCAGGTGATTGCCGGAAATGTTGATACTGACTGCCAGGTCGATGCCGTGCTCGCGATGCCAGCTATCGATCTGGCGGAGTGTTTCGTTAATCACCCAATTGCCGATTTCGATGGCCATCTCCGTGCCGTCGAGAAAAGGCAGGAAGGTATCCGGCAGGAGCAGCCCGCGTTCGGGATGTTGCCAGCGGATCAAGGCTTCGGCACCGATGACGGTGCCCTGGCGCATGTTGACCTTGGGCTGGTAGAAAAGGCGAAATTCGCCATTGGCCAATCCCTGGCGTATACGTTCCATTTCTTCGCGCCGGGCACGGGCGCGACGGTCGGTTTCCGGGTCGAACAGATGATAACGATTGCGACCGGCCTGCTTGGCGGCGTACATCGCCTGATCGGCATGGCGGAGCAGGGTGTCGGAATCGGAACCGTCATGCGGATACAGCGTAACCCCGATGCTGGCCGAAATGGTGAGTTGGCGTTGTGAAACGAGGAAAGGTTGAGCCAGGGCGCCAAGGACGCGGGCCATGGCATGGTCGCATTCGCGCAAGTCCTCGAGGTTGGAGATCAGCAGCACAAACTCGTCGCCGCCCAGGCGAGCCACTGTATCTCCGGCACGCACGCAGGTTTTCAGGCGCTGGGCGACATCGATCAGCAGATAGTCGCCGACACCGTGGCCGTATTCATCGTTGATCGGCTTGAAATTGTCGAGGTCCAGATAGCAGACAGCCAGCATCTTTCCGCTGCGCTCGGTCTGCGCCTTGGCGAGTTGCATGCGATCACCGAGCAGCATGCGGTTGGGTAGCTGGGTCAAGGCGTCGAAATGCGCGAGGTGCTCGAGACGTTGCTGGTGCTGCTTGATTAGCGTGATGTCCGAAAAAATGGCAACGAAATGGGAAATAGCGCCTTCCCGGTTGCGCACGGTCGAGATATTCAGTTGTTCGACGAAAATTTCGCCGGACTTTTTGCGATTCCAGATTTCTCCGCGCCAATAGCCGTCTTTCCGGATTTTTTGCCACATCTCGTCGTAAAAAGCAGCGTCGTGATGCCCGGATTTCAGCAGGTCTGGCGTGTTGCCGATGGCTTCGGTGCGGGAGTAGCCAGTGAGTTCGGTAAAGGTACTGTTGACCTCCACGATCTTGCCGGCATGGTCGGTGATCATGATGCCTTCATGGGCATTGTCGAATACGCTGGCCGCCAATCTCTGCCTTTCCTCGGCTTGCAGGCGTTCGCTGATGTCCTGGGCGATGGCGATCAGGGCAGGTTTGTCATCCCAGTAGCCGTTGGCAATCCGGATTTCGACCATGATCTGCTCGCCGTTGGCGCGCAGGATGGGGAGCGGGCAACTGAGGCGGCGGTCGGCGATAAGGTCGGCCATGGTTTCTTCCGCCAGCTGGCGCAGGTTTTCCGGGTGTACCGCAACGATCGGCTTGCCCTTGAGGATGTTCGAGCCGTAGGCAAGCGTTTCGGCGACGGCGCGGTTGTAGTGCAGGATGCTGCCGTCTACGTCGAGGATGAAAATGAAATCGGTCAGCGTGTCGAAAATGCCGCTCAGATTCTGTTGCAGGCGGCGGGATTCTTCCTGGGTGGCCAGGCGTTGCAGCGTTTGCCCAAAGTAGCTGCTCAGGACTTCCAGGGAATGCAGGGTGGCCGGAGAGGTGCGTAAGGTGAGGCGGCTAGCGAGGAGCAGGCAGGTATCCGGCCGGCCATCGCGCAGGATGGGCAACTGAACCACGCTACGGAAACCGACATGATCCAAGGTTGAGGAGTCGAGAGGTGTGTTTCCGGAGGCATTTGCGGTATCCGCAGCCGGCATGCAGGTTGGGCGGCCCTGGCTCGCCAGCCAGGAAAACGGGCTGTCGGCGGCAAACTGGAGCGCCTTGGCGACGAATTCGGGGGGCAGTCCCTCATGGGCCAGAAGTCCGTAACTACCATCGGGGAGGGCACGATAAATCCCGCCGGCGCTGAATTCCGGAAAGCGCAGCATGGCCTTGAGCAGGATGTTCGTCAGATGCTCGCGGTCGAGTCCAGCCGCCAGGCTCTGCGCCAGATCGTGTTCGATTTCTAAGCGCAAGGCCGTGTTCTTGCGCTCCGAAATATCCTGCGCGAAACCGACGGTGCCTAGCAGGTTGCCGTCCTCGTCGATGACCGGGGCTTTGTAGGTTTCGTGCCAGATGGCTTGGTCGCTGACGACGATAGGTTCGACGACGACTTTGTTTTGCCGTGAGGCCATGACGGCCATATCGTCGCGGCGGTAGTGGGTCGCCAGGTCGAGCGGCCAGATATCTGCATCGGTCTTGCCAATGAGTTCATCGGCAGTCAGTTTGCCCGAGGCTTCCGCATAGGCACGGTTGGCGGTCAGTATGCGTGACTCGGTATCTTTGAGCCAGACGAGAAAAGGGAAGTTGTCGAGCAAGGCGCGCTGATAGCGCGCCTTGAGCGAGGTTTCTTCAAGCAATTGTTCGCGGGAGCGCGCCAGGGATTGGCGCTCGCTGAGCGCACTGTCGACCAAATCCAGCTTGAGCGGGCTCATTAAGGCGTGTTCGGATAGCAGGCCGACCAGATGGCCCTGGTCATCTACGACGGTGAGGTGGCGGATGTTGTGATCAAGCATGCACTGTGCCGCTTCGGCGAGTGGCTGGTCGGTCCCGATGCAGACTGTTGGGCTGGTCATGATCGATGCCAGCGGCGAATTACTGTTTTCGCCGGCCAGGAAAAGGCGAACCACGTCATGCTCGGTAACGATACCCTGCGGTAGGCGGCCGTCGACTACAACCACACAGCTGCTGCGCACGGCTTCCATGGCGATCAGCGCATCATCGAGGGTTGCGTTGGCAGGCAGGCGAGGAAATGACTGCTCCATCAGGCTGGCGACGTCGTTCAGGTGCATGAAGAAGTCGGGGCCGAGATGCTTGCGAAAATCCGATTCGCTGACGATACCGAGAGGCAGGCCGGCTTCATTGGTAACCACGATGCGCCGGATACCGAGATTTGCTGCTTCCCGATATGCTTCGCGGTAATCTACGTCAGCGGTGACGCAATGCACCGGGCGGGTCATCATTTCCCCGGCGTGCTGTTCCGGTGAACCGTGCTGACGCATGACGCGCAACAAGTCGCGTTCGGTGATGATGCCGGTAACCATGCCGGCATCGACCACGATGACCGATGAAATGCCGGCCTCCAGCATCCGTGCAGCCACGTCGCGCAGGCTGGTATCCGATGCAACCTGATCGCTGTGATTGCTGAGCAGCTCGATTATCTTGGGCACATACCCCTCCTCAACTGAACATTCTAGAGCTACTGCGCCGAACGCGCGCTGACGTCGATCAATAAGCGTTCGCATTGGTGGGCGACCATCTATGGAATCGTTGTTTCCAGGTTGGAAGGTGTCTTTTCATGTGCCGTCTTGGCGAACTGTTTGTTATTGATTGGGTGGTGCGCTCGAAACGCATTGATTCGTATCAACAAATTTGCAATTAAGCCGGCGTGGCACACGCCTTGCGTTATTGCTTTCCACTACGCGACAAAACGAACGGGGGAAAGACAAGTGACTGAGACATTCTATGAAGTGCTGCGCCGTCAGGGGATCACCCGGCGCAGTTTCCTGAAGTTCTGCAGCCTGACCGCGACATCGCTCGGGCTGGGTTCTGCGGCTGCGCCGCGCATCGCCCATGCGCTGGAAACCAAGGCGCGCACGCCGGTCATCTGGTTGCATGGTCTGGAATGTACCTGTTGTTCCGAATCCTTTATCCGCTCGGCCCATCCGCTGACCAAGGATGTCGTGTTGTCCATGCTCTCCCTCGACTACGACGACACGCTGATGGCCGCGGCCGGCCACCAGGCCGAGGCGATCATCGAAGAGGTCAAGAAGAAATACAAAGGCAACTATATCGTTGCCGTCGAAGGCAACCCGCCGCTCAACGAAGACGGCATGTTCTGCATCCACGGCGGCCGTCCGTTCGTGGAAGTGCTGAAAGAAACCTGCGCCGATGCCAAGGCCATCATTAGCTGGGGCGCCTGCGCCTCCTACGGCTGCGTGCAGGCGGCCAAGCCCAACCCGACCCGTGCAACGCCGGTGCACAAGGTCATTTCCGGCAAACCGATCATCAATGTGCCGGGCTGCCCGCCGATCGCCGAAGTCATGACTGGCGTGGTCACCTACATGCTGACCTTCGACCGCATCCCCGAACTCGACCGCCAAGGCCGACCGAAGATGTTCTACGGCCAGCGCATCCACGACAAGTGCTACCGCCGCGGCCACTTCGATGCCGGCCAATTTGCCGAAGCCTGGGATGACGAGGGCGCGCGCAAGGGCTACTGCCTGTACAAGATGGGCTGCAAGGGCCCGACCACCTACAACGCCTGCTCGTCGATGCGCTGGAACGGCGGCGTGAGCTGGCCGGTGCAATCCGGCCACGGCTGCATCGGCTGCTCGGAAGAAGGCTTCTGGGACAAGGGCAGCTTCTACGACCGGGTGACCGACATC
>JAGWUW010000197.1 GCA_028868235.1 Betaproteobacteria bacterium
CGCCCGCCTTGGCCGTGTCACGGATCAACTGTTTCAGACTATCAGGCGGCATCGACAGCGAGGCGAACACGATCAGCTGAGGAGCGCGACCACCTTCGGTCTGGTTGGCTGATGCCGTCCGCACCAGTTCATCAAAATCAATCGGCCCGGCAGGACCGCCGCCTACCCGACCTGCATTGCGCTGCATGTTAGTCTGGCCCTGCTCGACCACACTACGCGCCTCGTCCTGCATATCCTTGCTACGACGCAAAACTTCATCAGCCAGCGCCTGCGCGTCCTTCTCGCCGCTCTCTCCGCGCCCAAGCACAGCCTGAATGTCGAGGCCCTCGACATTCTGCGCCAGCGCGTAACTTGCACCGACAAGAGCAACACCGGCAACCGCAATGATCAATCCCCGACGCATCGCACGTCCCCCACTACAAAACGCAGCAATTGCGTTTGCGCCAAACCAAATATCCGAAATCTTCGCCGATCCCCGGAATCGCATTGCCCGACCCCGGCTTCATGTCGCTGGCGCCAATCGGCGGGCACGCCCAACGACCCTTGACCATTGGCGAAGGTATCGTGGCTTGAAACCGATATTGCTGCTTGCGCATGATCGGCATCACATACTTGCCGCACAGGCCCTTGCTGCCCATCGTCCCCCACGCAATCGCCTGACGGTGAAGCTTGTAAGCAAACCGCGACAAGGCCAGACGGCTCGACTGGATCTCGCCAACGTGCGCCGCAATATTGCCGTTCATCGGGTACATCGGACCAAGGCAGCCCGCGCACCAGAACAACGGATCAAGCGGCAGCTTCGTCGTCGCCGCAGCACAGTCCGCCGCACACGCAACCTGCGCGATCGGATTGGCAAAGATCGCGACTTCCGGATTGATCAAGGCGGTAAGCGTATCATCCTGCCACAGCGGATCGATCTCGGTCACATAAGCGATATCGAACGAGGACTGCTCCATGCAGCCCATGTCCGTGAGGATTTCCATCCAGTAGAGAAGCGGATAGACGTACCAATGCACATGCCACTTGGCGCCGCCATTGTTGCCATCGCCGCCCGGCGAAGCCCTGCCCCGCCCGATATTAAATCCGGGCGAAATCTTCTTCCCGCCAAGGCTGGTAAAGCACCACGGCTTCGTCGTGACATCCGCCAGACGAACCGGCTCCCAAAACCCTGCAGCAATCCCGATCCTGGGAATAGGCGAGCCACAAGCGCAGACCGGGAACGACGGGTTTTCGGTATCAGGCCGATCCCCCGGAAAAATCTTCATCCCTCCGACCGACAGCGGAAACAGGCATGACCAGCAAACGTCGGTCACCGGATTGACGAACCGACCCGTGCATTTACCCGGCGTTGAACTTGAATTCGCAGTACCGCCCGCAGTGTTCGTCACCGCCTGCGTTGTCGTCACACTCTGCGCCGACACCCGACCAGCCCCAACCAGCAAGAACAGCCCAACCAGGACAAACGCTAGGGCAAGCTGAACGGACCGCACTGACCGGGAAACAGCCGACCACCAAGGAAAGAACCGCGTCATGTTCTAGCGCCTCCCGATGCCAACAGGAATCTCGGACACCCGCATCACCCTGCCATTCTGCTCAACAACGGCAGGCACAGCCTGAATTCCGAACCGACCGATCAGGAACCCGCCCTGATCAAAGTAAAACCGCCGCTGGTAGCGCGTCATCGCCTCGAGCGGCGCGCCCTTGACCATGATAATCTTGGCGTTTGCGTCAGTGTATTTCCCCAGCGCCCATTCGACCTGTTCGGGGACATCGCCGTCAATGAACACCATAGCCTGGCGCACAGTCACCAGATCGAGCGGGTTTACCCGCTGACCAGCCTTGGCGATCAAATTGCCCTTCGTATCAGACACATCATGATCAAGCGTCATCCCCGGATCATAGGTCCAGGTACGCGGCCGAACGGCAAACCCAACACCCACAACCGGAACCGGACGACGAACCTTTGCCTCGCTTCTGCGCGCAAATTCCTCATTCATCCGCGTAATTTCACCGCTCTGCTCAAGCCGAGTCAGCTTCGCCTGAATCGTCCGCAGGAAATCGGGTTCCACCACCGCAAAAACTGCGCCCTGCTGTCCATAGTCACGCGCCAGAGCCGGTGACCCAACCAGAGCCGCCAACCCCACCAGACAGGCCCACAGGGGCTTCACAGGATCACCTTCGTCGCCGTACCGACGATCTGACCCCGACAGACAAACCCAATCGCGGCATAACGGCTATCGAAGCCGTCCTTGTGCGGACTACCCATGTAATAGCACCCCTCTGGAATGACCCCGGTCGGTCCTGCCTCAAGCGGCTCGCCGCGCGAGGACAGTGGCTTCAAAACACCCACCTGAACGCGCTGACCCGAACCGGCCGGCACAACAAACACCCGGCCATCAATCCGCTCGATCCGGTCACCCGGAACGCCATAAGCGATCTTGCCAAACGCTGCCGGAACCTCGCCAAAATGCGACACCACCAGCTTGTTACGCGGCGGCATGAAAAAGCTTACAGCTCCGCGGGACGGCTCCCCTCCGCGCTCAACGACGTATGCCCAATTCGGCAAAGACGGGGACCGATTGATCAGGAAGAGATGCGAACGCGCAGCATCATCAACCACCCTCCAACCGGCCAGCAAGACGACCAGAACCGCCGTGTAACCGACATACCTACGCAGGTTCCCGCTTGGGCGGGGGCTCTCAGTTGCCACCGACGCCATTGGAGACCCCATCAGAAGTAACCGGCGCAACCCCAGCGCCCGCCGGACCAGAAGGCATCATTGCGCCGCCCTGACCGCCTGGAAAGCCCTGCCCTGCAGGCAATCCCGCGCCCGGCGCAGCCCCGACACCAGCAGCCGGCGGGGCAACCGCCGCACCCGCTACGCGCGGCGGCGGATTAGCCGTAATCAGCTTCCCAACCGCCTCACGCACGTCAGGCGTGATATCAGGAACCGACGACCCAACTACGGCCTCACCAACCAGAATCGTTTCGCCACCGTCAGCCCGCGCCTTCAGCACCGCCTGCAGCGTTTGCATGTAATGGCGCGTATCCGCATCGGTCTGCTCAGGGCTATTGCCCGACCGAGCCTCAGCCATGACAAAGTCATTGGCCATTGCCGCCAGACTGACCGCCACAATCCGCTTCTCGCCGAGAGCAACGATCTCGCGCGTCGCCCAGGCTCCCCACACGACAGCGCCAAGCAAAGCCGCACCGCCAAGCAGCTGACCCCAACTGAAGCCGGCGAAACCCGACTTCCGGCCCGCCACAACAGCTGCAGGAATCTCAACCCCCTTGGCGGGAGCTACATCTGCTACGAATTTATCCTGCTCCGGCAATTCGGACATTACCAACTCCTATTGAACTGAAAGATTGAGGACATCAGCGCGAATGCCCGCCACCGCAGGCACCCTCCCGGCCCGGAAACGTACCGTCCGATAGCCCGCTGCCGCTGTCATGGAATCGCGCAGGGCATCGCGCCCAGCATGATGAGAAAGGTCATCAAGCTCGACCAAGGCCACGACTACGCCTTCATGATCCTCGACAACGAAATCGACGATCTTGCTCGAAAACCTATTCCGAACACTCATCAATTCTCGCTGATCCGAGCCCTTAACCGCCCGCATCAACGCCCCCATCGAGACCTGCACATAAACACGGCACTCGGGAACGGCGTCCTCCAGCTGATAGAGAAACCGCCGTTCCGTTGCGGTCAGCAGCGGCTTGGCCTTCACCTTTCCGCGAAACGAGAAACCACCACCACCGCGCCGCAACAGCACCGCCACAATCGCAAGCCCCAGAAAGAGCGCAACCAACGGCGGACTAAGCAAAGCGCTCAGCGAACCACCAACAGCACCGGCAACCGGATCACTCATCCGCGCTTCTCCTGCGGAGACGCCAGCGCAGCCCGCAGCGCACCAAACCGGGCCCAGCCAAGAACCGCGACAGCTGAGCCGAAAATCCAAACCACGATGCGCACGAATTCAGCCCGAGATGCAGCCGAAGCATCCAGAAAGTGCGACGCCAGATTGCCCCCTTCGTGAAAGAACCCTTCCCAGCTGCCATTGGCCAGCATGATGAACAACACGGCGATCAAGCCCAATCCGGCCAGCGCGTTGACGGCCATCCACGACGCCACGCTCAGCACCCAAAATGCGACCAGCCCAGGGGGAGGAACGCTAGGCAGTCTCACTCGGCCGCCTCCAGCTCAAACTGGCCTTCCAGCGGTGACCACTTGCCCGGATCGTCAGGATACGCGATGCGCTCAATCGCCTGCGCCATCGGGAACCCGCGCTCGACCAGCCTCTCGACCGCAGCGAATACCTGCGGGCTCGATGAGAACACCGTCGCCGAATAGGGATCGAGGACAAGCCGTCCAACAGCCAGCGTTTCCGGCCCCTTGATCATCATGTCCGAGTATTCGACGCCGTTCCGCTTCAACGACCGCAGCAACGCCTCAACGCCGTCACTCATGTCAAACCGGCCGAGCTTCGCGAAGTCAGTGATCGTCTCGGGCTTCTGCTGCAGGATCACCGACCAGTCGCTATTCTCCAGCGCAGCGATCGACCCCTCGGACTTGTAATAGTCGTTGAGCGACTGCGTCGCCGTAATCAGCGACCCACCATATTTCCGGCAGGTACGCGCATAGGCTTCGATGAAGTCAGCCATCGATCCGCCCTTGAGCATCTGCCACGCTTCATCGAGCAACAACGCCTTCTTGGTTGACCTGTCCTCGCGCATCGCCTGGCTCGACAGAAACATGATCGCGCTCAGCACCACCGAACGCAGCTCCTCACGCGAAGCCAGATCCGACAATTCAAACACCGTCAGACTAGCCCCGATCTTGAGCGATGCCTTGCCCTGAAAGAATTTGCCGTAGGTTCCGCTCGAGGAAAACGGACGCATACCGATCGCCAGAGCCTCACCCTGGACATGCCCGGTCTGTTCCAGTGCCGCGATCACCCCATCGACCGAACCATCGACACCGTGGGCCTCAAATTCAGCATTGACCGCGCCATCCACCAGGCCGACTTCAGTATCGTCGAGCCTGCTAGACGGCCGCGCCATCTGGCCGATGATCGCCTTGAGCATCGCAATGCAATCGAGCTTGTAGTCCTCGTTCCGCGCTGCCTCGTACCCGTCGATCATCGAGAACGGATTGAGCTTCAGGCCACCGTTCATCGTGAACTCGACGAACTCGCCTTGCTGCAACTTGCAGCTATGTTCGAAGCTGCGGCCGTCATCGATCACAATGACCTTCGCGCCCGCACCCACCAACGCAGCAGTGATCTCCTGAAGCGCCACCGACTTGCCCGACCCGGACTTGCCGAAGACGGCCACGTTATGGTTCCCGGCATTGTTCTCGAAAGGAGACCAGAAGAAGGGCTGACCACGGCGACCCAACAGAAGCATATGCGGGACATTCGAACCCGTATATTCGCCCTGGACCGGAGCGATATTGGCCACCGTTGTGGTCAACA
>JAGWUW010000198.1 GCA_028868235.1 Betaproteobacteria bacterium
TTACGGTTATGTAATGCGCCGTTGCCTCCCCCTCGTTGGTATAGTTGGTGGCTAGGATAACTTCCTTGACCATCCCATCGAGGACTCGTGCCATTAGGCGCTCAAGACCGAGTTCTCGCGGCCCGACCCCATCGAGCGGCGAAATCCGTCCCATCAGGACATAGTAGAGCCCCTGATAACTCAGGGTCTGCTCCATCATATTCATATCGACGGGCGTTTCGACAACGCACAGAATGCTCGGGTCGCGTCTAGGCGACAGACAGCGCTCGCAGATCTCGGCTTCGGAAAAAGTATTGCATCGCTGACAATGTCGAACCGCCTGCAGTGCATGCAGCACAGCATCGCCCAGGCGTTGGGCACCAGCCCGGTCGCGCTGCAGCAGGTGATAGGCCATGCGCTGTGCCGACTTGGGCCCAACCCCGGGCAGGCAACGCAAGGCCTCGATCAGCGAATCAAGCCCGGAAGGATTCACGAACTCAGAAGGGAAGCTTGAAGCCCGGGGGCAGATTGAGGCCCGACGTGAAACCCGCCATCTTTTCCTTGCTCAGCGCCTCACCACGCCGCACTGCATCGTTTAAGGCCGCAGCAACCAGGTCTTCGAGCATTTCACGATCATCCATTACCGACGGATCGATACTGACCCGACGCACTTCGTGGGCGCAGGTCATGACCACCTTGACCATCCCGGCCCCGGCCTGCCCCTCGACCTCGAGCTGGGCCAGCTGATCCTGGGCCTTCTTCATGTTTTCCTGCATTGCCTGGGCCTGTTTCATCAGGCCCGCCAAGCCGCCCTTCATCATATTCGTTTCTCCGTTAGACGATTGGTTTGATTGACGATTCGACGACGGACGCCCCCAGGGAGTCGATCACGTCGCGAACGAATACATCCTGAGCGATCGCGTTTGCTGCTTTTTCCTGCTGCTCCTGCCGCTGCTTGCCTACCGTCGCGGCCGGCGTATCAACTTCATTTTCACCAAGCTCGATGCGCAACTGTACCGGGCGGCCGAGATATTCAGCCAACGCCTGCTGCAGGCGCTCGGGATTGGGCTTCATCTGGAGATGTGTTTGCTTGGGCGACAGGCGCAGCAGACACTGGCCGTCGGCCAGATGGCGCAACTCGCAATTCTGGGCCAGCTCCCGGGCCAATCCGCTGACCGGCAATGCTGCAACGATCTGGTGCCAGTCGCTTTCGCCGGCTGCGGGGACGCGCACGGCAGCAGGCGGCATAACCTCGGGGCGCACCTGAGTCGGCGTCGAGACAGGCTGTTGTACCGGCCGCTCCGACAGCGCCGGCGACCTGAAAGCAGAGGGCTGCGGCGCGCGATTACGCGGCGTGGCCGACGCAACCACATCGGCCACGCTGCTCGGGCGGAAAGCATGCAGGCGAAGCAGGGTCATGACGAAGCCCGAATACTCGTCCGGCGCACTGGCCAGTTCGGTTCGCCCGACATTGACGATCTGGTAGGCTAGCTGCACGAACTCGGCAGAAAAAGCCTTGGCCAAAGCCTGGATACGCTCCTTTTCCGGCTCGTCGTCATCAATGGACGCCGGCACGCACTGAACGATCTGGATACGCGTCAGCAAGGCACCCAATTCTTGCAGCGCAGCGGAAAACGACAGGCTGCGCACCCCCATGTCGGTCGCCACCTGCAGTAGTGCAGCACCATCCCCGGCCTGCAAAGCCTCCAGAATGGTCAGCAGAAAATCCTGATCGACCGTCCCGAGCATGCCGCGGACCTGCGCCTCCTCGACCTTGCCGGCCCCATGGGCGATGGCCTGGTCGAGCAGGGACAAGGCGTCGCGCATGCTACCCGCCGCCGAGCGAGCGATCAGCGATAGCGCCGGCATATCGTAAGGAATACCCTCGGCTTCGAGAATATGAGCCAAATGCCCAGTAATGGCGACCGCCGGCATCTGCTTGAGATTGAACTGCAGACAGCGTGACAGAACGGTGACGGGAATTTTCTGCGGATCGGTCGTCGCCAGGATGAACTTGACGTGCTCTGGCGGCTCCTCCAGCGTCTTCAGCATGGCGTTGAAGGCCGAATTGGACAGCATATGCACTTCGTCGATCACATAGACCTTGAAGCGGCCACGCGTCGGTGCGTAAACCGCGTTCTCGAGCAGCTGACGCATTTCGTCGACACGGGTATTGGTTGCCGCATCGACCTCAAGCAGATCGACAAAGCGTCCGCTATCGATTTCCTGACAAGCAGAACACTGTCCGCAAGGGGTCGCCGTAATGCCGGTCTCGCAGTTCAGCGACTTGGCGAGAATGCGCGCAATAGTCGTCTTGCCGACACCGCGGGTGCCGGTAAACAGATAGGCATGATGCAGGCGTTGTTCGGCAAGGGCATGCGACAAGGCGCGCACCACATGCTCCTGCCCAACCAGCGTCGAAAAATTGCGCGGCCGCCACTTGCGCGCAAGAACTTGATAACTCATGCGCCCCACATCAATGGAGGAAAAATGAAAATGGCGAGCCTAACCCCCGGCACTTGCAGTCAATGGCTGTGGCTGCTTCCTTCCGGACCTGACCAGGTTCACCACCCTGCAATGCGGGGAGACCCGCCAGGGCGAATTCTAACACAGCACTTCTGCACCATACTGCGAAAGCTGGAATTTAGTTCTTCGCTCAGCCGGCCAACAGCTTACTCCGCCGCCTCCGCCACGCGGCGGGCCCGCACGGCCGCTGCCAATTTTTCCATGACTGCAACGCTGTCGTCCCAGTTGATGCAGGCGTCAGTGATGCTCTGGCCGTAGGTCAGCGGCTTGTCCGGAGACAGATCCTGACGGCCTTCAACCAGATGCGACTCGACCATGACACCGACGATGCGCTCTTCACCATTAGCGATCTGCTCTGCGATGCTGTCGCAGACCTCCAATTGCAGCTTGAACTGCTTGCGGCTATTGCCGTGCGAGAAATCGATCATCAAGCGGGCAGCGAGGCCGGCCTTGGCAATTTCCTGGCAGGCGGCATCGACGCTGGCAGCGTCGTAGTTCGGTTCCTTGCCGCCACGCAGGATAACGTGGCAGTCCTCATTACCCATGGTAGACACGATGGCGGTATGCCCAGATTTGGTCACCGACAGGAAATGGTGCGGCGAGTTGGCCGAACGAATGGCGTCGACGGCGATGCGCATATTCCCGTCGGTGCCGTTCTTGAAGCCGACCGGGCATGACAAGCCTGAGGCCAGTTCGCGATGCACCTGCGACTCGGTGGTGCGTGCCCCAATAGCCCCCCAGGCGATCAGGTCGGCTGTGTATTGCGGCGTAATGGTGTCGAGGAACTCGGTAGCGCATGGCAGATCCAGCTCATTGACTTCGAGCAGGATACGGCGCGCCAGGCGCAGGCCTTCGTTGATGCGGAAGGTGTTGTCGAGGCGAGGATCATTGATCAGACCCTTCCAGCCAACTGTGGTGCGCGGCTTCTCGAAATAGACGCGCATGACAACAATCAGATCTTCGGAAAAGCGCTCGGCCTCCTTAGCCAGCTTCCTCGCATAATCCATCGCCAGGTCATAGTCATGGATCGAGCACGGACCGATAACAACCAGCAAGCGATCATCTGCCCCGTGCAATACTCGGTGGATGGCCTGCCGTGCGGTATAGGTGGTCTGCGCAGCACGGTTGGAAACCGGGTATTCGCGGAAGACATGGGCTGGCGGAACCAATTCCTTGATTTCCTTGATGCGAACATCGTCGGTATTCGGCTTGCTCGTTTGCGTGCTGTGCGGCGTCGTCATGACCAGACCCATTCAAAAATTGCTAAAAACTGGGCATTCTACCGGATGTCCATGGATGATTTCGATCTCGCCCCCTCTCCGGAAATTCCCGCACGCGCCGTCAAGGGACGCGGCGCGGTGGGCAATGTCGATCATCGCTTCAGCAATGAAACCCGCCAGACCGTCGATGATGGATGGGAACAGACCGAACCTTCACTGCCGCAGACTCGACTGCTGGTCGATAACACCAAGAGCATCATCAGCCGCAACGACTCGCCCGATCTCGGCTTCGACCAATCGCTGAACCCCTATCGCGGCTGTGAACACGGCTGTATCTACTGCTACGCCCGACCAACGCACGCCTGGCTCGGCTTATCACCGGGGCTCGATTTCGAAACTCAGATATTTTCAAAACCGAATGCGCCTCGCCTGCTACGCGATGAACTAGCCAAACCGAGCTACGTCTGCTCTACCATCGCTCTCGGAGCGGCGACCGACGCCTATCAGCCGTTCGAGCGTCGGGAAAAGCTGACCAGGACGATCCTGCAGGTGATGCTGGAAACCCGTCATCCAGTAAGCGTCGTTACCAAATCGTCGCTGATCACGCGCGATATCGACCTATGGTCTGAACTGGCCAGACAGAACATCGGCCATGTAGCCATCTCTCTCACCACGCTGAGCGGGCAATTGGCAAGGCAGATGGAACCAAGAGCCAGCGCACCGCACGCCCGCCTGGAGGCGATCAACAAACTGACGGCAGCCGGCATTCCGGTCACTGTCCTCATCGCACCGTTGATTCCCGGCATCAATGACCACGAACTGGAAAAGCTGCTCGCCGCCTCAAAGGAGCAGGGTGCGAGTAGTGCGCGCTACACGGTGCTGCGCCTGCCGCACGAAGTCGCGCCCCTGTTCCGCGACTGGCTGGCCTGGCATGTACCGGAGAAAGCCACCCGTGTCATGTCGGTGCTTTACGACCTACGCGGACAACGAGCCAATGATCCGAATTTCGGCAGCCGCATGACGGGGCTGGGACATTTCGCCGAACTGCTGCGTCAGCGCTTTGTACTGTGCTGCCGGCGGCTCGGGCTGAGCCTCGACTGGCCCAAGCTCGACACCACACGCTTCGTGGCTCCACGTGCCGGCGATACGTCTGTAGCGCAGCAGCTCAGCTTGTTCTGATTACCTCGGCAATTTCTCGTACAAACCGACAACACCTTCCATTTCTTCTAGAATGCGTTCACTTGTCGTCGCCACCGCAGTTTGCGGACGCTTGTCGGCACCGACTTTCTGTCCAAGCGCATTCTCGAAGAAGAACCACTGCTGCTTCACTAGCTCAAGAGTGTCCTTGATCTGCTGGGTATTGGCCGGAGCGGAAGCAAGTTCCTTCAATGCATCGGAAAACTCCTTGCGCGCTTTGTCGAGTCCGGCCTGACTGTTCGCATCGCCCACCCCCCAAGCCAATGCCTGATAAAACTTGGCCATGCGCTGCGCCAGCATGCGCTGGCGACCCGAGAGATTTACCAAATGCCCCGCAGTGGAAGAAGACTGCTTCTCAAGTTGAGAAGTCCCTTGCTGAGCGAGGGACAGAACCTCCTCGGAAAGAGCCAGGACCTTGCGACCGCCATCCTGGGATGGAGCCTTGCCGACGAGCACATCCTTGTAGGTCAACCAGGCTTTCTCGAGATTAAGATAGGTCGCCTTGATTTCCGGATTCGGGGC
>JAGWUW010000199.1 GCA_028868235.1 Betaproteobacteria bacterium
CCCGGCTGGCTGCCTGGCTGGAAGCTCACCCGAAAGTGGGGCGTGTCTTTTATCCCGGCCTGCCATCCCATCCGCAATACGAACTGACCAAGGCGCAGCAGAAAAACGGTGGCGGCATCGTCTCATTTGAGGTGAAGGGTGGGCGTGAACAGGCTTGGACTGTCGTTGATCACTGCCAACTGCTGTCCATCACCGCCAATCTTGGCGATACCAAGACTACCATCACCCATCCTGCCTCCACCACACATGGTCGCATCAGCCCGGAAGCCCGTGCCGCTGCCGGCATCAACGAAGGCCTGCTGCGCGTCGCTGTCGGCCTGGAAGCGGTGGAAGACCTGCAAGCCGATCTCGAACGCGGCTTCTCTCTGATCTGATTCATGCGAAGCACCCGGCTCCAGCCGGGTGCTTCGCTTTGGAGTACACCCCATGCATTTTTCCGACCTCGGCTTGATGGCCGAAATCCAGCGTGCCGTCGCTGAACAGGGCTATGACACGCCGACGCCGATCCAGCAGCAGGCCATTCCTGCCGTGCTCGCTGGCCATGACCTGATGGCTACGGCGCAGACCGGCACCGGCAAGACGGCCGGCTTCACGCTGCCCATCCTGCACCGTTTGGCTTCCGGCCCGAACGACCGCCTGACCCGCGTCGCTCGTACCCCGCGCGTGCTGGTACTGACGCCAACGCGTGAACTAGCCATCCAAGTCGAGGAAAGTGTACGCACCTATGGCAAGCATTTGCCGATCAACTCGCTGGCCGTCTTTGGGGGCGTCGGCATCAATCCGCAGATTGCCAATCTGCGCCGCGGTGTCGATATTCTGGTCGCCACGCCGGGGCGGTTGCTTGACCACGTCCAGCAAGGCACGGTCAATCTGGGAGGCATCGAGATCTTCGTCCTCGATGAGGCCGACCGCATGCTCGACATGGGCTTCATTCGCGATATCCGCAAGGTCATCGCACTGTTGCCGAAGGAGCGCCAGAACCTGATGTTCTCGGCCACTTTCTCGCCTGAAATCCGCGAATTGGCTGCTGGCTTGCTGCACAAACCGGTATCGGTAGACGTCGCACCGCGCAACACGGCGGCCGAGACGGTGACCCAGCGGGTCATCGAAACCGACCGCGAAAAGAAGAAGGAACTGCTCTGCCACCTGTTCGCCACCCGCGGCTGGCATCAGGTGCTGGTTTTCGCTCGCACCAAGCACGGTGCAGACGCACTGGCCAGGACGCTGGAGAAGTCTGGCATCAAATCAGCGGCTATCCATGGCGACAAATCACAGGGCGCCCGCACCAGGGCGCTAAGCGAGTTCAAGGATGGCAAATTGGTCGCTCTGGTGGCTACCGATATTGCCGCGCGCGGCATCGACATTGATGCACTGCCTTATGTCATCAATTACGAACTTCCCAACGTGCCCGAGGATTATGTGCACCGTATCGGCCGCACCGGTCGCGCAGGCATGGAAGGCGAGGCCATTTCGCTGGTTTGCCACGACGAGCGCGGCAATCTGAAGGATATCGAGAAACTGATCAAGCGTAATCTCGAACGCGTAGTCGTTCCTGGCTTCGAACAATCGGCGGTGGCTACGCCGCGTCCGCCGCAACCCCCGCGTGGCCAGCGCAAGCCGCAGCACGGGGCGGCACAGCCAAAAACGCAGGCGCAGAAAGCTGCCAAGGGTTCTGGCCGCCCTGCGCAACACCACAATGGCAACCGCCATCGCTAATTTGTGAATGTATACGCAGCCGCTTTGAGCGGCGGACTTGTCGCCACCTCTAAAAACGTCTACTGTGGAAACTATTTCATTAACTTCATATTGTTAGTGAACATTCTTAAGGCGTTTTGGAGGTTGGGATGCCCCCCCCGCAAAAAATCCGGCTTGGCGACCTGCTGATCCAGCAAGGCCTGCTGACTGACGAACAACTGAAGATTGCGCTCGATGAGCAAAAGCGTACCGGGCGCAAGCTCGGGCGTGTTTTTGTCGAAAGCGGTTACGTCACCGAGACCGGCATTTCGCAGGCGTTAGCCCGTCAGTTGCAGATTCCGTTCGTCGACCTCAAGAGTTTTACGCCCAAACCTGACCTGATCAAACTCTTGCCGGAGGCGCCAGCCCGGCGTTTCCGGGCGCTGGTCCTGGCCCAAGTGGCGGATGGCCGGTTGCAGATCGGGATGTCCGATCCGACCGATCTCCAGGCCTACGATGAAATAACTCGGCTGGTACGTCGGGAAATCGACCTTGCTGTCGTGACCGAGAGCGAATTGCTGGCTATGGTCGACCGCGTCTACCACCGCGGTGAGCAGATTACCGGCCTAGCCAAGGAATTGACCGCCGAATTGGGCGATGTGCCGATCGAATTCGGTGATCTGCTTGGTCTCAATCCTGGAGCCGAGGATGCACCGGTCGTCAAGCTATTGCAGACAGTGTTCGAGGAGGCGATGCGCTTGCGCGCCTCCGACATCCACTTCGAACCACAGGAAAAAACGCTTCGTATCCGTTTCCGCATCGATGGCGTGCTGCATATCCAGACCGAAGCCGATGCCAAAGTATCGTCAGCCGTTGCTCTGCGCCTGAAACTGATGTCCGGCCTTGATATTTCCGAGAAACGCCTGCCTCAGGATGGGCGTTTCAATATCAAGGTGCGCGCGAATCCGGTTGACGTACGGATTTCGACGCTGCCGACGCAGTACGGTGAATCGGTCGTCATGCGCCTGCTAGCCCAGAACACCGGCCTGCTCGAACTGGACAAGATTGGCATGCCGCCGCGTGTGCTCGATCGCCTACGCTACGCGCTGAAGCGGCCCAGTGGGATGGTCTTGGTCACAGGTCCGACCGGTTCCGGTAAGACGACGACGCTGTATGCCGCGCTGAACGAACTGAACAGCCCGGAAAAGAAGGTTATTACGGTCGAAGACCCGGTCGAATACCGGCTTGGTGGCCTCAATCAGGTGCAGGTGCACGAAAAGATTGATCTCTCCTTCTCGCGCGTGCTGCGTACCGTGCTGCGCCAGGATCCGGACATCGTGCTGATCGGCGAAATGCGCGATCAGGAAACCGCCGAAATCGGCATGCGCGCCGCGATGACGGGACATCTCGTGCTGTCTACCCTGCACACCAACGATGCCGTGTCGACGCCGATCCGTTTGCTCGATATGGGCGTGCCGCGCTACATGGTAGCGCTATCGGTGCATATGGTGATCGCTCAGCGCTTGGTCAGAGTCATTTGCGGCAATTGCCGCGAATCCTATGTGCCCACTCCTAGCGAGCATGAGTGGCTACGCTACGAATTAGCCGATCAGGTCGATAGCCACATCTTCCATCACGGTCGTGGCTGCGCGCACTGTGCCAATACCGGCTATCAGGGGCGGACCGGGGTCTACGAATTTCTCGAAATGAGCGATAAAGTGGTTGAGGCGATCAACCATGAGGATCCGGGTGAATTCATGCATGTCGCTCGCCAGCAGATGGCCGGCGAAACCCTTCGCCGCGACGCGGTTCGTCTGGTGTTGGCCGGTCGGACGACGGTGGCAGAGGCCATGCGCATCAGTAATCAGTTCGAGGAATAAGGCGGCGTGGCCAATTTCGCCTACAAGGGACGGGATACCGGTGGCAAGCTGGTCGAAGGTGTGCTAGAGGGGGCATCGTCGGGCAATGTTGCCGATCTTCTACTTGGGCGCGGGGTTACGCCGGTATCGATTGAGGAGACTGCGGCAAAGACTGTAACGACGAGCAGCTTTGGTGGCTTGAGCCTGTTCAAGCCCAAGGTCCAGCACGTCGATATCCTGCTCTTCTCTCGGCAGATACATACGCTGCTCAAATCAGGGGTGCCCATCATGCGCGCACTGGCTGGTTTGCAGGAATCGGCGACTAATCCGGCAATGAGAGAAGTCATACGCGATGTACGCGAGAGCCTGGAAGCCGGCCGAGAACTGTCGACCTCATTGGCGCGTCATCCAAAGGTGTTCAATCCCTTCTATATTTCGATGGTACGGGTTGGCGAAGCGACCGGCCTGCTCGACGAAATTTTCCTGCGCCTCTTCGATCATCTTGAATTCGAGCGCTACATGCGTGAGCAGGTCAAATCGGCCTTGCGTTACCCGACGTTCGTGGTGATAGCGATGGCGGTGGCCATTGTGGTTGTCAATCTCTTCGTCATTCCAGCTTTCGCCAAGGTGTTTCAGGGGTTCGGGGCAGAGTTGCCCTTGATGACCCGGGTGCTGCTTGGTTTTTCGAATTTTATGGTGGCCTGGTGGCCGGCCATGCTGATTGGCCTAGTTGGCGCCATTGTCGCCTTCCGAGCCTGGGTTGGCACGGCCGCCGGGCGCATGCAATGGGAAGCGATTGCTCTGCGTTTTCCGATTGCTGGCAAAATTGTGCGCAAGGCGGCCATGTCGCGCTTCGCCCGCAGCTTTGCGCTGGGAATGCGGAGCGGTGTACCGGTGATGCAAGCACTGACCAACTCATCGCAGACTGTCGATAACAGCTATATCGCGGCGAAGATCGAAGGAATGCGCGATACCGTCGAGCGCGGCGAAAGCGTATTGCGGGCCACGATCGCATCCGGGTTTTTTTCGCCCATCGTGCTACAGATGGTTGCTGTCGGGGAGGAGTCCGGGGCACTCGACGACATGATGGAAGAGGTTGGCCAGATGTACCAGCGCGAAGTCGAATACGAGCTGAAGACGCTGGGCCAGCAGATAGAGCCTATTCTGATCGTGTGTCTTGGTGCGCTGGTTTTGGTTCTGGCATTGGGTATTTTCCTGCCAATGTGGGACCTCGGTAAGGTAGCCATTAAGCGATGAGCGACGATGCGGCGCTATTACGAATTTGCCATCGTCGTTACTTTGATTGGTACCTTAGCGCTCGTGCTGCTGGGAGCGCTAAATGCAGTTCGCGATGACATGGATGAAGCCATTGTGCAGTCCGAAGCCGCTAATTTGCGGCTCGGGCTTGCCGAAGTGCTCACGCACCGTGAGGCTTTTGGCGGTAACTTGCCGCAAAGCAGCAACCCAATGGATTGGGTTGCCACCAAGCCGGATAATTATCTGGGCGCGTTCGATGTCCCTCCGGACACAAGATCGGTCTGGTATTTCGATCGTCCGGCTGGTGAATTGGTGTACCGCTTCCATGGGGGATATTTGGCCCGTTTCCGTTTGGTTAAAGGGGGTTTTGGTAGCGATGAGCGGCTTGTTATTTCTGGTATTTCCTTGCAGCGTCTGGATAAGCGGCGCGAATAACACTTGAGGTGGGGGACGTATATGTCTAAAGTATTAAAATTCACAGTCGTTAATGGGCGCATGGATATGAAACCCAAGCATCAGGCAGCGTCGCAGAGCGGTTTTACCTTGATCGAGTTGATCGTGGTAATCATCATTCTTGGATTGCTTGCATCGATAGCCCTGCCACG
>JAGWUW010000200.1 GCA_028868235.1 Betaproteobacteria bacterium
AGCCACGTCGATGCGGCGGTCAAGGCTGCCCAGGCTGCTTTCCCGGCCTGGAGCCGCAAACCCGATGCCGAACGCAAGCAATTGATGCACGCGTTGGGGGCGGCGCTCGAAGCCAACATGCCCGAGTTGATGCGCCTGGTTACGCTGGAAACCGGCAAGCCGCAGGGGGGGCTGAACGGCGTGGGGGCGGGCATGGAGGTGGGCGGTTCGATTGCTTGGACGCACGTTACGGCCGATCTCGAATTGCCGGTCGAGGTCATCCAGGACAATGCCGAAGCACGTGTCGAGGTGCATCGCAAGCCGCTTGGCGTGGTCGGCTCGATCACCCCATGGAACTGGCCGCTGATGATCGCCATCTGGCACGTCATCCCCGCCCTGCGCGCCGGCAATACCGTGGTCCTCAAGCCGTCGGAAATGACGCCGGTAGCGACCGCACGTTTCGCCGAACTGGCCAACGCCATCCTGCCGCCGGGCGTGCTCAACTTCGTCACCGGCGCCGCCGGTTCCGACGTCGGGCCGGCCATGACTGGCCATCCGGGTATCGCCAAAATCGTGTTCACTGGTTCAACAGCGACTGGCAAGCGCATCATGGCCAACGCCTCGGGAAACCTGAAGCGCCTGACGCTGGAACTGGGCGGCAACGACGCCGGCATTGTGCTGCCCGATGTCGATGTGAAGGGCATCGCGCCCAAGCTGTTTGGCGTCACCTTCCACAACAACGGCCAGACCTGCGCCTGCCTGAAACGCCTCTACGTACATGAAAGCATCTACGACACGCTGTGCGGCGAACTGGCCAACCTGGCGCGCAACACCGTGGTCGGCGACGGCATGAATCCGGAGACCCAACTCGGTCCGATCCAGAACGCCATGCAACTGGCCAAGGTCGAGGAACTCGCCGAGGACGCACGCGCTCACGGCGCCCGCTTCCTGTGCGGCGGCAAGCGCAAGGCTGGTCCCGGCTATTTCTACGAGCCGACCATTGTTGCCGATATCACCGATGGCGTTCGCTTGGTTGACGAGGAACCGTTTGGCCCCATTCTGCCGGTCATCAAGTACCGCGATCTCGACGAGGTTATCGCCCGTGCCAACGCCAACCCGGCTGGTTTGGGCGGCTCGGTGTGGTCGAACGATCCGGCCAAGGCGGCCGAGGTGGCGCTACGTCTGGAATGCGGTACTGCCTGGGTCAATGAGCATGGCGCCATCCAGCCAGATGCGCCGTTTGGCGGCGTCAAGCAATCGGGTATCGGCGTCGAATTCGGCCATTACGGCTTGGAGGAATACACCTCCATCCAGACCCTGAAGGTCATGAAGGCTTGATTCGATACGCCTTTTCTGTCGTCATCTCTCCTCTGCGGAGTTTCCGGTCGCCGCGTGCGACCGGTTTTTTTGAGGGGTGCCCATGAGTCAGTTTCAAATACCGACCCGAATCGAGTCCGAGCGCCTGATCCTGCGCATGTTCTGCGAGGATGACTGGCGCAGCATGCATCTCCATTACAGCAACCCTGAGTGCACCCGTCATACGCTGGGGCGCGTGGCAACCGAGGGCGATAGTTGGCGTTTGACGGCGACGCTGGCCGGCCACTGGCTGCTGCGCGGCTACGGCCCCTATGCGCTGGAGGAAAAGGCGAGCGGCGCGATGCTCGGTGCCGTCGGTCTTTGGTATCCCGCCGATTTTCCTGAACGCGAAATAAAGTGGGCATTGCTCCCCGCGTGCCAGGGGCGTGGCTATGCCCGCGAAGCCGCGCGGGCTGTGCAGGAGATGGCCGCCGAGGTTTATCCCGGCCAGCCTCCGATCAGCTTTATTCACCGCGACAACGCAGCTTCCATCCGGGTCGCGCAGGCTGTCGGTGCCAGCTTGGAGGACGAGGTCGATTTTCGCGGTAGCCGCTTCCAGATCTATCGTCATCCAGCTCGAGTGGAAAAAGCGTAAAAAATTCGAAGAGATGTTGACTCGCTAACATCGTAGTGATTTAATTTGATCACTAATATGTTAATAAATGTGGGCCCGACCCATATCTCTTCGAGGAGATGCCGAATGAACTACCGTCACTTTGTCCTGCTTGGCGCCATGGCCGTTTCCATCCCGGTCTTTGCACAGGAGGTCACTTTCAAGATTGCCCACTTCCTGCCGGCTGGTGTTCCTGCCCAGCAGCGCGTGCTGCAACCGTGGTGCGACGACATCAAGAAGGAATCGAGCGGTCGTATTGCCTGCCAGTTTTACCCGGCCATGCAGTTGGGCGGAACGCCGGCGCAACTGGCCGATCAGGTCAAGAATGGCGTGGCCGACATCGCGTGGACTGCGCCCGGTTATTCGACAGGTCGTTTTCCGGCGATCGAGGCTTTTGAACTGCCTTTTCTGGTTTCGGATGCGACCTCCGGCAGTCGTGCGGTCTGGAAGTACTACCAACAGTACGCACAGAAGGAGTTTGGCGCCTACAAGGTACTGGCTTTCCATGTTGATGGTGGCCAGGCCGTGCATACCGGGTCCAAGGCCGTGAAGAGCATCGCCGACTGGAAGGGGCTCAAGCTGCGGGCCTCCACCCGTCTCGGTACCAAGACCGTCGCCGCCCTGGGCGGCACACCGGTGGCGATGCCGCCGTCACAACTGACCGAGTCGATTTCCAAGGGTGTCGTGGACGGTGCCATGGGAGCCTGGGAGCTGGTCGTTCCGCTGAAGCTCGACGAGGTTGCTAAGTTCCACTCGCAACCACCAGCTGGTCAACCCTATCCGTCGGCCACCGTGTTGATGGTGCTGATGAACAAGCAGAAATACGACGGCCTGCCGGCTGATCTGAAGGCTGTGATCGACAAGCGCAGTGGCGCGGTGCTGAGCGAAAAATTCGGGCAGGTCTTCGACGAAGAAAACCGCAGCTCGCACAAAAAGGTGCTGGCACGCGGCAACAAGGTCACCGACTTTAGTGCCGCTGAAATGGATGCGATGCGCAAGGCAACGGTTGTCGTCGAGGAGGAATGGATCAAGCAGGTTGCCGAAAAGGGCCTGGATGGAAAGAAGCTGGCTGCGGCGGCACATGAATTGTCGATAGCCGAAGCGGCGGCTCTGGGCCGCAAGTGAGCGATTGGGCCTGGATAGCTAGAGTGAGGGTTTCATGAGTGGTCATGTCAGTGAATTGCCGGTAGTGCTAGGGGGGCGAGGGTTTACCCGCCTACTGCTCGCGCTGACCAAGGGGTTTGCGCTGCTGGGCGGGGGGATGTTCATCTCGATGATCGTGCTTTCGGTCATTTCCATCATCGGTCGCAAGCTATGGAGCGCACCGATCAACGGCGATCTGGAAATGTTGCAAATGGGTACCGGGATTGCGGCGGCAGCCTTCTTTCCGTACTGCACGCTGATGGGTGAGCACCTGCGTGTCGAGTTCTTTACGGCAAAACTGTCGGTTCGCGCGCATTCTGTGCTCGATGGCATTGCCAATCTGCTGCTTGCTATCGCGATGGGGCTGTTGACCTGGCGGACTTCGATCCAGGTCCGTGAAATCTACGAAGCGGGGGAGGTGTCGGTAATGCGCAACATTCCGATCTGGATTCCCATTCTTTGTTTGGTGCCTAGCCTTGGGCTGACAGCGCTATGCGGCCTGAACCGCGCTCTCCATCATTTTGTCGCCAAGGGAGTTGAACAATGAGCGGGATTACCGTCGGCCTTCTCGGCTTCGGCTTTATGCTGCTACTGCTCGCCTTGCGCGTGCATATCGGCATTGCCATGTTTACGGCGGGAGCGGCTATCTATCTGGTCATCAACCATGGTGACCCAAATGCCCTGTTGTTTACCCTGAACGACCTGGCTTATGCCCGCCTCTCCAACTACAACCTGTCGGTTATTCCGCTGTGCATGCTGATGGGACAGTTTGCCACCCACGGTGGCCTGTCTCGCTCGCTTTTCCAAGCGGCCGGTACGCTGATCGGCCATTGGAAAGGAGGCTTGGCGATGTCCGGTTCGATGGCCTGCATCGGTTTCGGCGCGATCAGCGGCTCGTCGCTGGCGACCGCTGCCACCATGGGACAGGTGGCGCTGCCGGAACTGATGAAGAAGGGCTATTCGGGGCGCCTGGCGACCGCGACGCTGGCGGCCAGCGGCACGCTCGGCATCCTGGTTCCACCTTCGGTGCCGCTGGTGATCTACGCGGTGCTGACCCAGGAGTCGATCGGCAAGCTGTTCGCAGCTGCCGTCGTACCCGGCATCATCGCGCTGCTCGGTTATCTCACGGTGATCCGCGTCATCGTCACGCGTAACCCGGCTGCCGGCCCGGCCGGTGAAAAAGCCAGCTGGCAAGAGCGTCTGGTCGCGCAGTTCAAGGTGTTACCGGTGCTCGGTTTATTCTTGGTCATTGTTGTCGGCATCTACGGCGGGTGGGCCAGTCCAACCGAGGCGACCTCGATCGGCGCCGCCGGTTGTGGCCTGATCGCCTTCTTCTTCGGTGGCCTGCGCGGCAAGGAATTGGTCACCAGCATCTACAAGACCGCTGTCGCCACGGCGATGATCTTCCTTGTCCTGGCCGGAGCCGATCTGCTCAACTCGGCGCTGGCCGTATCGCAGATGCCGGTAGAGCTGTCCGAGTGGGTAAAGAACAGTGGGATGCCGCCGTTGCTGGTGTTGTTCGCCGTGCTCGGTATCTACATCCTGCTCGGTTGCGTGATGGATTCACTGGCCATGCTGTTCCTGACCATCCCCATTTTCTACCCGATGATTATGGGCCTGGATTTCTGGGGCATGGCACTGGTCGACAAGTCGGTGTGGTTCGGCATTCTGGTTTTGATGGTGGTCGAAATCGGCCTCGTCCATCCCCCGGTCGGCATGAACCTCTACATTATCAACAAGCTTGCCAAGGGTGTGCCGATGACCGAAACAGCCTGGGGCGTGATGCCTTTCCTGGCCTCGGACTTCGCGCGCATCCTGCTGCTGGTTTTCTTCCCGGCGATTCCGCTGTGGCTGGTGCACATGCAAAGTGCGGGTTGAGTAATTAAAGATCTGAATCAGGACTCGAACATGATCAAACAAAAAGTCAGCGGCACGGTGTACGGCGTCATTCTGAATGACACCATTTCCGTCCAGAAAATCGGCTCGCTGGAGGAGGCTCCGTACAAGGGCGCTCCCAAGGCGCCGGTGCTTTATCTCAAACCGGCCAATACCCGTGTCGGATGCGGCTCGGTGGTGAGCCTGCCGGCCGGAGCGGGCAGCGTCGAAGTCGCTGCTACCATCGGTCTGGTCATGGGCCGCGCTGCCGCGCGACTGGTGGCGGACAACGCGCTGGAATCAGTCGCCGGCGTCGTACTGGCCGCCGACCTGAGCCTGCCGCACAGCAGTTATTACAGACCCGCCATCCGTGAGAAGTGTTTCGATGGTGCGCTCCCGATCTCATTGGT
>JAGWUW010000201.1 GCA_028868235.1 Betaproteobacteria bacterium
GTCGAGGAAGAGGTTGTAGCCGCGCTCGGCCTTGCTGGCGATGGCCGGGTGCAGGTGATGATCGCCCTGCAATTGACGGGTTAGCCAGAAAATGTCATCGACCTTGCCGGAGAGCAATTCGAGCTCAATTTCGCAGATGGGCAGACGTTTCCCACGGCTTTCGATCCAACCGCGGTCAATCGCTAGTTCGATTAGTGATTCGCCGAAGGGAACATGCCATATCTGGCGCTTGAAATCGGTGGTGAACACCGGCTCCAGCTGATCAATACGTGCTTCGAGAAAGTTGCGGAATTCGACGTTGTCGACATGGCTGAAATCGAAGGTGCCCGGCGTGGCCAGGGTTTCCCATTCGCTGCGCATGGCTAGCCCGCCGCTGGCCGGCTCGGCGGACTTGACGGTGCATAGCCATTGCCAGCCTTTCTTGCGGAAACGGACGGCGATGCGGCGTTCGTGCAGTTCCAATTTGGGCGTGTCGAAATAGGTGTTGAGCAGGTGCTGGCGTTGTGAAGCAATATTGGCAAGCAGCGGATGTTTGGCTAATTGCCTGGCGGCTTTGGGGTTCAACTGCAGTTTGAGTTCAATTTCGGTACTCATTGATCAACTCCTCGGGACAGCCGGGCCGGTGGCGCCGTCGAAACCGAGTTCGGGTAGGGTGGCGAGTTCTTCCGGTGTCTGGACGCCTTCGGCGATGACGGTCAGGCCGATGTTGTGGGCGATGCTGCACAGCCCTTTCAGGAAGGCCTGGTTGCCGCTCTGGCTCTCAATGGCACGGATGAAGCTGCCGTCGACCTTCAGGTAATCCAGTCCCATGCCGTGTAGGCGGCCGATTTCACTGAATTGGCGACCGAAGTGCTCGATGCCGAGGCGGCAACCGAGCGGTCGCAAGGCGTCACAGAAGGCCTGAAAGGCCGGGAAGTGCTGAAAAACGCCAACTTCGGATATTTCCAGCCATAGACGCGTGGCCAAGTCCTTACGGCTGCCGATCAGGGCGAGGAGTCGGGCGCGGAAGGCGGCATCGATGATCGACTCGCCGGACAGATTGACGGCCACGGCTGAAGCACCGGCAGTGATGCGTTCGAGGGCGAGGCGGGCAGCCGCAAGGTCGAGTTCGGTAGTCATCGCCAGGCGCGAGGCCATCGGCATGAAACTGCCGGCAGCCAGCCATTCGCCGTCTTCGGCAGCCTGAAGGCGCAGCGGACATTCGAGATGGAGAAGCTGACCGCCACTGCCGGCGACGGGGAATTCGATCAGGCGCAGACGTTGTGAACGGATGGCGCCGTCGAGCAGTTTTTTCCAATCGGCGTTCGTTGTCGCTTGCTGGTCTTGCTGGCTGTCGGCTTGCTGCCAGGCAAGCCCGCTCTGGTTTTCTGCGGCAGCTAGCGCCGTGTCAACGCGTGAAAGAAGGTTGCCGACCGATTGTCCGTGCAAGTAGGTGCCGCTGGCGATATGGCCGATCCGTTCGCTGTCGATCAGGCCGGCAGCAACAAGGTCATTGAGCAGGCGCAGCAGCTTCTCGGCAAACGGCGCTGCATCCCTCGCGCCGGGAATTAGGAGGGCGAAATCGGCACCATTAAGGCGGGCTGCCGCCGCATTCGGAGTTGCGCTGACAATGTCGACAAGTGCTTGGCCGACGCGGTGCAGCAATTCGTCGGCCATTTCCCGTCCGGCCCGCCGGTTTATGCCGGCCAGATCAGCTAGGCGAAGCATGAGCAGGGCGCCGTACGGCGCCGCATCATCATCGCTGAGTGCGGAGGCAAGTTGGTTCATGAAGAAAGCCCGATTGGAGAGGCCGGTCAGGGCGTCGAGATTGGCTTCGCGGCGTACCTGTTCGAGACGGGTGGCTTCCTCGGCAAACATGGCTTTCAGGCGGTCAACCATGGTATTCATGGCACCGGCGACGCTTTTCAATTCAGGTGTTTCCGGTTCGGCGATGCTGATGAACCGGCGCTCGCTGATGGCCTGCGCTTGCCCGACGACAGCATCGAGTGGTCGCTTGATCCGGCGCAGCAGTTGCATGCCGAGCAGGCCCATGAGGCCGCCGGCGACCGCGAACCAACCGAGCAGCTTGAAAGCACCGCTCCACAGCTCCTGGTAGGCAAAGTGATTGTGGCTGATCAGTTCGATGGTGGCAAACTGGTTCCAGCCACTGCTGATCTGTGCCAGACCTGGTGCCGAGGCAATCGGGAAGAGGCGGACAAACCAGTCGGGGACGTTACCCGCGACTGGCGGACTGCTCTTTTCGATCATCGTCTTGCCGTTTGGGTCGGTCAGGCGGATCAGTCCGTACTGGCCGCTATCAAAGATGGCAGCAACTTGCAGTTCGATAGTGATCGGGTCCTTGTCGAGCTGCGAGATGGCCAGGGCGAGCGACGCGGCGTTGTCATTGTTCTTGATCGCCAGTTGCTGTTCCAGATAGTGGCGCGCCGTCAGCATGCTGGCCAGGAAGCTGCCGGCGAAGGCGATGACGGTACTGGCGATGACTGCAAGCCAGATTTGTCGGAAAAGGGACATGTTCGGTTACCTCACTGGAAGCCTTCGGCGCGTGCCCGGGCCTGCAAGTCCTGCCAGCGGGACAGGTTACTCTTGCTGGACGTATTGCCGGTGCCCATCCACAGGCCGGCGCCGTTGAAACTGAAAATCGGAAGAAGGTCGCGACGCTGCGATGCTGGGACGAGATTGGGATTCAGATTGTCGAGAATGATCGGGTCGGCAGTTGGTGTCGGGTAGTAGGCAAGCACCATGTGGGCGATCTGGATCGTCGTGCCCAAACTGTTTTGCGCGGCTTTGACGTAAACCAGCCGTAGTTTGTTGATCGGGATGCCGAGTTCAAGCAGCGAGTAGTACTTGGCGATCGAATAATCTTCGCAATCTCCCCGCCCCTGGCCGATCAGTTCGATGGGGGTGGCCCAGTAATCGCTCTGGCCCCAGATTGAGATATCGTCGTCGAACGCGATGCGACGATTGAAGAAGTCGTTGACGCGTTTGAGCTTGTCGTTTTCAGAGAGATTGCGTCCGTCGCTGACTACATGCTGCCATTCGCGCAGTAGTGCGACTCGTTCTTGACCGAAGCGGCTGATCAGCAGTTGCTGGAGTTGTTCAAAATCCCAGCCCAGCGCACTAGGCAAGCCGTTCAGCCAGAAGCTGAGGATGGCTGCGGCGGCGACCAGCAGGCGGAGAGTAGTGGTTCGGTTTGGCAAGGAGGCGTCAGGTCGAGGCTTGAACGAACAAGGGATACGGGCATGGCAGCGGTACGACGACTACGCCGGGATTATCACTCATGGTCGGGGAAAAGGGAGGGTGGCCCGGAGTCCCGCTGGAGCAGGAAAGATGAATGTTCCGTAGCTGCTCAGTGGCTGCTCGTTACGTCGGCGACAAAGACGTAGCCCTGCGAGCGCAAGGTCTTGATAAAGCTGCAGCCGTCTGCCCGCTTGCCAAGGGCACGGCGAATCTGGCTGACATGTACATCGATAATTCGGTCGTAAGGCATATATTCGCGATTGAGGATGCGCGACAGGTATTCGCGTGATAGCGGTTTGAAGGGGTGTTCGAGAAAGGTGTGCAGCAGGGTGTAACCGGGGCCGCCGAGCGCGGCTGAGGCACTGTCGGAGCGTGTCAATTCGCGGGTTGCCGTATTCAAGGTCCACTCGCCGAAATGCAGCCGGCGTATCTCGTCGCGGGGGATTGGCGTTGCGTGCCGGGTGCGCCGCAGCAAGCTAAGGACACGTGCCAGCAGTTCGCGCATGTTGCACGGCTTGGGCAGGAAGTCATCGGCGCCGCTCTCAATACCGGCGATGCGTTCGATTTCGTCCGAACGGGTCGAATGGATCAGGACGGGGAGATCGGATGTCTGTCGAAACTGGCGCAGCAGTTCGAGTCCGTCGCCATCGGGCAGGCTAAGGTCGAGGATCATGATGTCCGGCCCCCGCTCTAACTGCTGCCACATGGCAGCACCAGTCTCGGCGTGGATGCTTTCGATACCGGCAGTGGCCAGGGTGGAACTCAGTGCACGGCAGGTGCCGGGATCGTTTTGAACGATAAGCGCAGTCTGGCGCATGGTTTTTGTAATTCACCTCTGAAGCGCTGATTGTAGTCGAATGTAAACAATAGGATGGGATTAAATACTTTTAATTCATGGGGCTTTTCGGCGAGAAAATACGCGGCTATCTGGGTTCCTGGATATGAAATTGGAATTTCCGCCAGCCTTGTGTCTATTCCTCATACACAGGATGGTTTTGACCTCATCAGTACGTCTTGCTTCTAGGGAGTGCCAAATGCGGACTATATTGCGTAGGAGGCTCTTCGGCAGGGCTCTGCTCGATGCCGAGATACCTGCCCTAGATGGCGGCGAGGTCTGTGCTGTCATCCGGCAAATGTATGGAGCAGATTTCCCCATTGTCCTGATTACCCAGCGTAACGATCCCGATTCTATCGGCCGAGTCCTGGCACACCCAGACGTTGATATCAGGATGCCACTCGACCCCACATCCTGGCGTGCCAGGTTACGCAACTTGTGCGAAGCGATCTCCTTGCCTATTCCGCCATCTGGCCTGCGTCGGCTTGTGGCAGAATCGGGGAAATATCGGTCGGGATATGTTCAGCCGATGCCAACAAGGGGGAAGCATGGGTTTTCGGATCGCTACGCGGAAGTTCATGGGCGGGCTGGCGCTGCTAACGCTGGTTTTGGGGGCCGCTGCCCAAGAGGCGCGCCCGTTGATCAAGGGGCAGACTCTCTACCTACCCATCTACTCGCATATGCTGTACGGCAACCTGGGCAAGAGCGGCAAGGCTTCCAACGTTCTGCTCTCGGCTTTGGTCAGTATTCGCAATACTGATGCCCGACGCCCATTGCGCGTGCTGTCCGCAAAGTATTTCGATACCAATGGCAAGCTGCTTGCCGAGCGTGTACCGACCCCGATGCTGATCCCACCGCTGGGCACGCTGGAGTTGTTCGTTGAACTGAATGATGCCTCCGGCGGCTCGGGGGCCAATTTCATCATCAAGTGGGATGCCGAGCAGCCGCTTAATCCGCCATTGGTCGAGTCGCTCCATGCCAACATGGATGGCGGCAAGGCGGTAATCTTCATGACGCAATCGGTACCCTTGGCCGAATGAGCGAAGGCGACGGCATGGGGCCGATCAAGACGCTGCAGACCGGTTATATCGTCCGGCTGCTTTACTTCGCCATCGGTGCGCTGGTGTTCGTGCATATGTTCGGCACCATTGGTTACATGGTGCTCACCGAGCACAAATACTCTTGGTTCGATTGTTTCTACATGACCTTTATCACCGTGGCCACTATCGGCTTCGGCGAAATCATCGACATGTCCAGCAACCAGCCGGCGCGGATATTGACTGTCATTATTGGCATTCT
>JAGWUW010000202.1 GCA_028868235.1 Betaproteobacteria bacterium
CCGCCCAAGCGGGCCTACTGGATCGGTGAGCCGTGCCGTAACGAGCATTGGGAGCACTGGTTCGAGCGTGCCGAGAAGCGTCAGGGAACGTGGTGGGAAGACTGGACAAACTGGTTGGGAGAGCGGACAGGCGAACTAGTCGATCCCTATCCGGTTGCCAATCGCAAGTTCCCGTCTCTGGCCAGCGCACCAGGAACCTACGTGCTCGAAAAGTAGCCGATCAAGAGTTGCGGGCTAGTCGTCACCGGTCCGAATTGGTACATTTCCGCCTACAGAGGACAAACGCGGGGCAGAAATGACGACAGCGCTGGCGACGACCGGGAACAAGACGCCGCAAGCGGGGGCTGACCTGTTGCGTATCGTCCGCATCAACGAAGAAATTAAGTCAGTCGTCAACGTCGCGTTCAAAATCAACATCATGGCCCTTAATGCCATCTTCCTGGCTAAGCGGGCGGGTACGGCGGCACGGGGTTTTGGTGTTCTGTCCAACGAATTGCGGGTGTTCTCTCAGGAGCTACGCGACTGCATGGCATCGCTGACAGGCTTGGTCTACGGTTGTGTCGGCGAGGTGTCGCGCATGCTTCAGGACATTCGCTATACACGCCTGCTCCGCCAGGCTGTCGCCATGTCCCCGGTGGCACAGTTGTCAGCGGTACTTGCTGCGCGGGAAATCGAGAATGAACGGCATGCCGAAAGCCTGGGGCGACAGCGCAAGCAACTCAAGATGGCACTCGAGGACGCTTTTCGTATGGTTGAGCTGGGCGGTGTGTTGGCCAAGTCGGCCAAAATAGAGGCAGCTTACGGCCAGTCGTTTGCTGTGCCCTTGGCTCAGGTATCCGGCGAATTCGACGGCATCGTCGAGGAAATCCGCGTTTCGCTGGAGTCCTTGCGCCGCTCGGCTTTCTTTGCCGGAAAATAAGAATTTTGGAGTGGACGCGTGAAAAAGACGAAGACGATCTTTCAGGAAGGAAATCACAAATGGATCGCCATCGTCCGCGATCCGGCAAAGCCGAATTACCTGATCGATACCAACGAATACCTGGTGACTCATGACGGGAAGGGCTTGTTGCTCGACCCTGGTGGTGCCGAGATTTTTCCTGCTGTCTTTTCTGCCCTCTCCTCAGAGTTCGACCCGACGGCCTTGGTCGGTATCTTTGCCTCGCACCAGGATCCTGACATTTGTTCGTCGCTGGCCCTATGGCTGGAATTCAACCCGGCCATGCGCTGCCATGTCAGTTGGTTGTGGAGTGGGTTCATTCCGCATTTTGGCGGTAGTGCCGATACCTTTGTCTGTTTGCCCGACGAGGGAGGCGATATTCCTCTCGACGGTTTGATGTTGCGTGCTGTCCCGGCCCATTACCTCCATTCTTCCGGCAATTTCAACCTCTACGACAAGGTCGCCAAAGTGATGTTTTCCGGCGATATCGGGGCGGCCCTCCTGCCGCCGGGCGAGGATGGCTTGTTCGTCGAAAACTTTGATCGGCACATCCGCCATGCCGAGGGTTTCCACAAGCGCTGGATGGGCTCCAACGAAGCCAAGCGCCGCTGGTGCGAGCGTGTTTCGCAGATGGAGATCGATATGCTCTGTCCGCAGCATGGGGCGATCTACCAGGGGGGCGATGTTCAACGCTTCATCAACTGGTTCGATGAATTGCAGGTCGGCGTGGTCAACGACTGATTGTTTGCGGATTTGACCGCGGTCAAGGTGTCAGTTCGGGGCATGACCCGAGAATGTGAAACACCTACCGACGAGAGCTTTATATGACCACCATAAGAACTTTCATGAGCGACGATCATCGTCGTTGTGACGATTACTTTGCCGAAGCCGAGCAGGCACTGAGTAAAAAGAATCTTGAAGCGGCGCGGGCTGCCTTCGGGCATTTCCGCTCGGCCGTGCTGACGCACTTCGACTGCGAGGAAAAAACCCTGTTCCCAACTTTCGAAGCCAAGACTGGCATGACGATGGGACCCACCCAAGTCATGCGCATGGAGCATGAGCAGATGCGAGCCTTGTTCGAAGACGCTCGGGCGGCCATCGAGGCTGGCGATATCGACGAATACCTCGGGATTGCGGAAAGCTTGCTGATCATGATGCAGCAGCACAATATGAAAGAGGAAAATATCCTCTATCCGATGTGTGACCAGCACCTGTCGGCTGAATTGCCTGCAGTTTTGGAACGCCTTGAAACGGAACTGAGCCAGGAATAATGACCCACGCCAAGACCCCACACGTCGTCGATGCTCGCTATATGGAGCCGCCCGGACCCTTTGTCGAAACCATGGAAATGCTTGATAAGCTTCAGGTTGGCGAGAAAATGTTGCTCCTGCTCTTTCGCGAGCCACACCCGCTTTACAAGGTGTTGCGCCAGAACGGTCATTCTTATGAAACCGAACTGTTGCCCGACGGCACCTTTGAAATTCTGATTACGCGCTGAACCGCTCCTTTCTTCCGTTTTAAGGGGCACCCATGCAAGCGCTGCTGTCATTCGAAAACGCACCGCCTTTTGCTGCGCCGCTGCGCTTCTTCTTGACAGCACCGCTCTTTGCTACCCTTGCTGGTCTGCTGGTCGCCTGGGAAGGCCCCGGGCTCTTCACCTCACGCTGGATGCCGGGGGCGCTGGCCGCCACCCACCTAATTACCGTTGGTTTCATGCTGCAGGTTATGCTTGGTGCCCTGATCCAGATCTTGCCGGTGGTTGCCGGAGTCAATCTGCAGCGGCCGCTGCTCGTGGCGCAGATCGTCCATGCTGGCTTGACCGCGGGTGCGCTCCTTTTGGCGATCGGCTTTCTGGTCGGTGCACCGTGGTTGCTGAGCAGCGCGGCACTGGTGCTGGGCGTTGCGGTGGCCACCTTCCTCGCCTGTACCGCACGGGCGCTGCACGGCATACCGTCGACCAGTCCGACCATTCGCGGCCTCAAGCTGGCCTTGGTGGGCCTGACTAGCGTAGTGGGTCTCGGTGTATTGATGGCACTGGCGCTGGCCCGTGGCTGGGCCTTGCCGCTGGCCGCACTGGTCGATCTGCATGCCGGCTGGGGGCTGGGTGGCTGGGCGGGGGTTTTGCTTGCTGCGATGGCCTATGTCGTGGTGCCGATGTTCCAGTTGACGCCGGGGTACCCGACACGGCCGAGCTGGTCGTTTCCGGTGACCATGCTAGGTTTGCTGCTGTTGTGGAGTGTTGCCGTACTTGCCGATCAAGGCTGGTTGGTCCGGCTCAGCCAGGGCCTGGCAGCCATTGTGGGCATCGCTTTTTGCGGTCTGACCCTACGTCTGCAGAGTAAGCGGCGACGGGCGCGGGCAGATGCCACCTACCGTTATTGGCAGCTTGGCCTGACAGCTAGCATCGTTGCTCTGCTCATGCTGCTCGTCGCCTCCATTTGGCCGGCTGCCAGCGAGATCGATGGTTGGACTCTCGGTTTCGGTATCTTGATCGCTACTGGCGGATTTTTACCGCTCATCACCGGCATGCTCTACAAGATTGTCGCTTTCCTATCCTGGTTGCATCTGCAGAACTTCGGTCAAGCCAAGATACCGGCTCCGGCCATGAACAAAATTCTGCCGGATATCGATACACAGCGGCAGATGCTGGTCTATAGCCTCGCTCTGGCCCTGCTGTTGGCTGCAGTAGTTTTCCCGGATTGGCTGGCGCGGCCCGCCGGTATCGCCTTTGCCATAGCCAACGCCTGGTTGTGGTGGAATGTAGCTAGCGCAACCCGGCGCTACCGTCAATCGCAGGCCGAGATGGCCCAAAAGCTAGCCGAACGGCTGGCGCTGGCAGCAATGCCAAAATGAGCTATCTCGACATCAAACATCTGCATGTCACGTGTGTCCTGCTGAGCGGCCTGGGTTTTTCCCTGCGCGGCTGGTGGATGTTGCACGAGTCGCCGCTACGCCAGCACAGACTGACACGAGTGCTGCCACATGTCGTCGATACGCTGCTGCTCGGTAGTGCGCTGACCATGGCTTGGTTGAGTGGCCAGTATCCCTTCGTCAACGGCTGGCTGACCGCCAAGCTCTGCGGCCTATTAGCCTACATTCTGCTTGGTGTGATGGCCCTCAAGCGCGGCCGGACCAAGGCGATCCGGACGCGCTACTTTGGGTTGGCCCTGCTTGTGTATGCCTATATCATCAGCGTGGCGCTAACGCGTAATCCGCTGATTTTGTTCTGACCAGCCCCTGAGAGATTACATTCGCCCCAGCTTGCGATATAGCGTATTGCGGCTGATACCGAGCTGGCGAGCGGCCGACGATATGTTGCCGCCTGCGGCTTCCAGTGCCCGCATTGCTGCTTGCCGGCTGATGGCATCCAGGCTACTCGAACCTTCCAGCGGTGCTGCTGCCCATGGGTCGTAGGTCGGTACGCTGGTGCTCGGGGTAAGCGGAGAGCTCTCGAACAATTCTTCCGGCAGATGGGTCTCGGTGATCAACGTTTCGTCATCGTCAAGCAGTGCGATGGCTACCCGAATCACATTGAACAACTGGCGGATATTGCCCGGCCAGCCATATGCTTCGATGGCTCGTAGCGCCCCTTCGGAGAATCTTACCGGGTTGCTGCGGGATGCCGTTTCGGCGGCAGCCAGCTTGGCAACCATGGTGCGGATGTCCGTCCGTTCGCGTAGGGCGGGTAGGGTAACGCTCATGCCGTTCAGGCGGTAATAGAGGTCTTCGCGGAAGGTGCCGCGGGCAACTTCTTCACGCAGCCTGCGGTGTGTGGCGCAGACCAGCGAGATATCGACCTGGATCGAGCGCGTACTGCCCAGCGGTGTTACGCAGCGCTCCTGCAGCACACGCAGCAGTCGGGCCTGCAGGTTGAGCGGCATGTCACCGATTTCGTCGAGGAAGAGGGTGCCGCCATGCGCTTGCTGTATCTTGCCCGGGGCACCTTCCTTGCGGGCGCCGGTGAAGGCGCCGCCCTGATAACCGAATAGTTCGGACTCGATCAGCGTTTCCGGGATCGACGCACAGTTCAGGGCGACGAAGGCGGAGTCGCGGCGCGGCCCGCTGTTATGGAAGGCCTTGGCGAACATCTCCTTGCCGGCCCCTGATTCTCCCTGGATCAAAATGGGAATGTCGCGCCCGATCATGCGCCGAGCGCGCTCGATGGCAGCTTGCAGACGGGCGTCCCCAGTGTTCAAGGTGTCCAGAGTTAGTACTGGGGCTGCGCTACCTTCCGAACGGCGCACCGGCCTTGGAGCGGGCAATTCATCAAAGACGCGGCCAGCGACAGCGAGCGGTGGCAACTGCCCTCGCAACTGAACGTGGAATGCTTTGCCATTCACGCTGATTTCACAGGTCGACTGTGGGTTGTGGCGGAGGCGGTCGACGAGTGTGGACAGGTTGCTTTCGAA
>JAGWUW010000203.1 GCA_028868235.1 Betaproteobacteria bacterium
CATGCTGGGTGAGGGCCGCTCCGGACAGCAACTGCTGGAAGAATTGCGCCGCTTCAACCTGCTGGCCGACGAAATGATCTTCATGATGGTCACCGGCGAACAATCTTACGAGCAGGTCGTGTCAGCCGTCGAGCTGGTACCGGACGACTACATCATCAAACCCTTCTCGCCTGACAAGTTGCTCCTGCGCCTCGAGCGGATCATGGCCAAGAAGGAATTCTTTCAGGAGTACTACCAGGAGAAGCGCAAGAAGGAGTTCGCTGCAGCCCTGGCCATCCTTGAACAGAAACAGAGCAGCGAAGCCGGCAGGCCGTACCGCTTCGAGATTCTTCGCCAGCAAGCTGAAGTCAAGTTAATCAGTGGCGATGCCGAGGGTGCCGAATCGGCCTATCGGGCCATTCTGAACAACTACGAATTCCCTTGGGCACGAGCCGGCGTCGCCCGCTCACTGCATCGCCAGAACAAGCTGACCGAGGCTCGGGCCGAAATTGATCTTGTCGTCGCAAATACCCCCCAGTTTTTCGATGCCGCCGATCTCAAGGCCAATATCTGCATGGCACAGGGCGAAGCCGACGAAGCGCAGCGGGTTCTCGACGAAGTCGCAAAAAAGACGCCGCGCAATTACCTGCGCAAGCGCCTGCTGGCAGAAGCCGCCACGCTGAACGGCGATGCCGAGACAGCCCGAAGCGTGCTAGCCGAGGTGGTTGCCAACGACACCATGCCCGGTGCCGTTACGCCCGAGGATCGCCTGGCCCTGGCCCGCAGCCAGGTCGATGCCAACGATCTGATCTCGGCCGAAAAAACACTGGTCGGCCTCAAGGAATCGGACGTGCAGAATCTGTCCCTCGACGAACAGGCAAGCTATGCCGCCCTGCTCGCCCTCAGCACGCCGGGCCGCGGCAAACCGCGCTTCACCGGCCTGCGCCCAGCGCTGATGTCGGCCGAACTGTCAGCGCCCAGCCGGCTCGATATCTTGCGCAGTGCCCTACGCCTGGGCGACCATGAACTGGCCGATCGCCAGGCCGAGGCGCTACTCGAAGGCGAAGAAGCAAAGAAAAGTTTCGGCGCCATGCGCAAGCAGTACGCCCTTCATGGCCGCGAGCAGGATTTCCGCAACATCCAGAAGCAGGTTGCACTCAAGCGTATCCATCACGACGAAGCACCTAAAACCGACGCCTAGAGCGGGCACTCCGGCCAGGCAGTACGCAGCTTGGACCAGTCGATTGCGGCCTCGACCGAATCGGCGAGGCGGTCGAGATCTGCCTCCCGCCGTGCGGCGAAGTCGACCTGCTGGCTTTCCGTCATTCCGGCCCAAGCCAGCAAGGCAGTGAGCGCTTGCGGATGGTCGAACAGGCCATGGCAATAGGTGGCGAACACCTGACCATCGGCAGAAATGGCGCCATCCCTACGGCCGTCAGCCAGTTCGACCGCCGCCTCGGCCAACCCGGCGCCACGCGTCACACCAAGGTGGATTTCATAACCGGACATGGCCGGCAGCCCCGGCAACGACAAATAACCGCTCACGTTTCGCAGCTGTTTTTCAGTTTCGAGGGTGGTCTCGACATCGAGCACCGCCAAACCGGGTGTGCTGCCTGGTCGGCCCTCGAGGCCGAGTGGATCGTGAATTACGTTGCCCAGCATCTGGTAGCCACCGCAGAGGCCGATCACCTTGCCGCCATAGCGCAAGTGCTTGCGGATCGCCTGCTCCCAACCCTGGGTACGCAGCCAGTCAATGTCCGCGCGTACCGCCTTGGAACCAGGTAGCACGAGCAGATCGGCGGCCGGCGGCGTTTCGCCCGGTCCAACCCAGCAGAAATCGACTTCCGGATGAAGGCGCAGCGGATCGAGATCGTTGTGGTTTGAGGTACGCGGATAAGCCGGGGCGACGACCTTCAGTTTCGCACACCGTTTGTCACCAATCGCTGCCGTGGCAATAGCATCCTCAGCGTCGAGCATCAGACCGTGCAGGTAGGGCAGTACCCCCAGGACTGGCTTGCCGGTGCGCTCTTCCAGCCAGGTCAGGCCGGATTCGAGCAGGCCGATGTCGCCGCGAAAGCGGTTGATGACGAAACCGATCACGCGGTTCTGTTCCGAAGGCGAAAGCAGCTCAAGGGTGCCGACCAGATGGGCAAAAACGCCGCCACGGTCAATGTCAGCGACGATGATGACCGGACAATCGACCGCTTCGGCGAAGCCCATGTTGGCGATATCGCGGGCACGCAAGTTGATCTCGGCTGGCGAACCGGCGCCCTCGACCAACACGCAGTCGTAGGCCGCCGTCAGGCGCGCCCAGGATTCCAGTACCGCGCCCATCGCTCGTGGTTTGTACTCGTGGTAGGCCTTGGCATCCAGGTCGACCGCCACCTTGCCATGAATGACCACCTGCGCCTGTTTGTCGGTGGTCGGCTTGAGCAGCACCGGATTGAAATCGGTGTGCGGCTGCAGACCACAGGCCAGCGCCTGCAGGGCCTGGGCGCGACCAATCTCGCCACCGTCGACCGTCACCGCCGAGTTGAGCGCCATGTTCTGCGGCTTGAACGGCGCCACGCGCACCCCGTGGCGCTGCAGTATGCGGCAAAGAGCGGCGACCAGAGTCGATTTTCCGGCATCGGACGTGGTCCCCTGGACCATCAAAGCGTGACAAGGCATGTGCGGGCGACAGAAGGAAAACGCGAATTATCCCGGATAACCGACTATTTCGTTCGCGGCGTAGTTCTGAGCCAAAAAAGAGCATTCCGCCGGGTTCTTATGTGTAATGAATTGAAACAGGTGTTCGATTTCCTCACAGTCGCTGCGTGACACCCGGCACGCCAGTGCCCAGTTTTATGCATTGCACGTTATTTGCTAAGGCTCCCGATTCAATATCAATAAGATACGGAGACAACATGATGACTGACGACTGGTTGCATAAAGCACTCGACATCAAGGCCCCTTGGCAGATCAGCCACGTGATCGAAGATGCCGGCTCGCGTCGCGTCGACCTTTGGGTGTCGCTGCCCCGACCGCGCACGGGCTGGTTCTTCAGCCAGCGGCCGAGTGCCCCCGACCCGAAGCATCCAACCTGGCGTCATCTCAACATCGGCGGCTTCAGTTGCTACATCCATGCCAATCCTGTCGAAACCGGGCGCCACCAGGAACTGCCCTGGCTTGGCGACACCGATCAGCCCTTCACGCGGGCCCTCGCCCAGCAGGTTGGTGCCTATTTCAAGGCCGGACTAAACATGCAGGCCATCTGCCCGTTGCTCGACATTTCGGCCGCTGACCTGTGGAAATTCAAGCACGATCTCGACCGCGGCCATGCCTATCTCACGCCGATGCCTACGCCGGGGGCTGCCACCCACACCGTCCCGGCAGCTGACCACCCGGTCTGGCAAGCCCTGCTCGACGGCTCCAACCACCTCGACATCCGAGTCCTCAGTCTCAAGTTGCTGCTCACCAAATTGCGCGACCAAGCCCAGCGCATCTCCGACAGCGAGGTCCGCCTGATGAAGGCCCACGAACTGCAGCGCTACTTCGTTCGTCATGCTCATTTGCTCGAGCACGAACTGGCGCAACTCAACGAAATCTGACGGAGCCCCCATGACCCGACAAAACGGCCTATTTTCCATCGCCGAAGCCGCCGAGTTGATTACCGCCGGCCATTTCATGACCGTAGCCGGCGACGAAACGGCGCTTCGCCAGCTGCCACCCGGGCACTGGCTGGGCGGCACCATTCCCTATTTCATGTCGCAGGCCGGTGGCGTCACCGCCCGCGACATGGTCTATGTCCACCTAATCGACTGCTTCGCCACCCCGCCCCGCCTATCGCTGCGCAGCGCTGAACAGTTGCCGGGGCTGTGCTGCGAGGCGCCGGAAAGCGGTTACAGCCTGATCATCATCCCGGCTTTCGGCGAATGCCACCGCAGCTTTGCCGAGAACGCCCCGAACTACGAGGACATGTACATGAAACCCCTGGCCGGCTGGATCGCCGGTGTCCATCTCGACGAATTAGGCAGCCGCAAGCCACTGGTCGTACTCGGCGAAACCGGCGAGTTTGTCGAAGACAAGGTGGCGGTGATCGACGTCGAACTGCCGGCCGGGCGCTATGCGCAGGTCGATATCGTGAATCCCTTCCGCCCCGGCCAGCTGCCCGCCATCCGCTTTGCCGAAGCTGGTTTTGCCGCCGGCGCGTGCGAACTCGACGGGAAACCAGGTAATCTGGCCGAGTTTCTTGTCACCAACCAGGTCGATACCCGTTTGCCGCTAGTCGCCGATTACTGCGGCGCCCTGGTCAATGTCAGCATCCGCAGCATTGACCGCGAGCGCGGCACCGTCGAGTTCTATGCGCCGGTCTTCCCCGGCCTCGACTATCGCATCGCCGAACCGCTTCCCGATTACGTCAGCGCCTTCCGGAACGCCCTGCCACCGCCCACCACGCAGCCGGATTTTGCCTGCAACTGCGTCCTCAACTACCTGTATGCCGAGCTGCACGGCAAACAGGCTGGCCACATTGGCGGCCCGATGACCTTCGGCGAAATCGGCTACCAGTTGCTCAACCAGACCATGGCTTGCCTGACCGTCAGTCCCTAAGCGGATCTCGCGCAGTTCGCACCAGCGGCAGATCAGCCCGCCGCTGCGACGGTGCTTGCCTCACCAAGCGCCGTCGCTTAGCATCCCTCCCTTGATGTCTTTCGGTGCCGCCACGCATGTGGTGGAGAATCGGGAAGGCGGTGTAATTCCGCCACGTGCCCAACGCTGTGAGGAGGACGTTCGCTGCACATTGCCACTGGCTCTGGCCGGGAAGGCGCAGCAACGGGTGAACCCAAGTCAGAAGACCGGCCGGGAGACAAAACAGGGCTGCATGGACAGGCAGCCATCGTTTTTCCACAAGGGGAATTCATGGAAAACCAGATCGACCACGCCTTCTCGGACGCCGAACGCGCCGCCGTCTACCGTACCATTTTCAACCGCCGTGACGTGCGCGGCCAGTTCCTGCCCGACCCGGTTCCGGACGATGTGCTCGCCCGCGTTATGCTGGCCGCCCACCATGCCCCGTCGGTCGGCTTCATGCAGCCGTGGAACTTCCTGCTCGTCCGTTCGCCCGAGGTCAAACAGCGGGTGCGCGACGTGTTCGCCAAGGCGCACGCCGAAGCGGCGCTGATGTTCCCGGAAGGCAAGCGGGAAACCTACAGCCAGCTCAAGCTCGAAGGCATCGTCGAGTCGCCGATCAACCTATGCATCACCTGCGACCGCGAGCGCACCGGCCCAGTCGTCGTCGGCCGCACCCACATCAAAACGATGGACCTCTACTCCAGCGTCTGCGCCGTGCAGAACCTGTGGCTGGCGGC
>JAGWUW010000204.1 GCA_028868235.1 Betaproteobacteria bacterium
GCCGATTTTCTGCTCAAGGTGCGCGGCCTGTCGATGATCGACGTCGGTATCTACGACGGCGACCTGCTGGCTGTACATAAAACCAACCAAGCCCGTGACGGGGAGATCGTCGTCGCCCGGATCGATGAGGAAGTAACTGTCAAACGCCTGCAGCGCAAGAGCGGATTTATCGAACTGATCGCCGAAAACCCCGATTTTGATCCCATCATTGTTCGTCCCGGCGAAGTCGAATTCGCCATCGAGGGCGTTGCCGTCGGCCTGATTCGCGGGGCTGGTTCCAAACTGTCATGAACGCCTCGCCGTTGTCGGTCGCCTTGGCGGATGTGCTGGCCAGAGGCGATGTCTGGCGCGGCGACACGCTGGCTTCCCTGCCGGAAGTCGCTATCCCGAGTGGCCATCCCGAACTGGATGCTGAATTGCCCGGTGGCGGCTGGCCACGCGGTGCACTGACCGAGCTTCTCGTCGAGCGGAGTGGCATTGGCGAGATGAATCTGTTACTGCCAGCCTTGGCCAGTCTGTCGAGGGCAGGGGGATGGCTGGCCCTGGTGGCACCGCCATGGATGCCGCATGCTCCGGCTTGGGCGGCTGCCGGCGTGGTTCTCGAGCGGCTGGTCATCGTACGGGCTGGCAAGGATGCAGCCTGGAGTGTCGAACAACTGCTCGCCTGCGGCGGTTTTGCAGGTGTGCTGGCTTGGCTGGGTGAAGGAATCGATGCCAAAGCGTTGCGCCGTTTACAGGTGGCCGCCGAAGGGCATTCGGTGTTTGCCTGCCTGTGGCGCTCGCTGGCTGTGGCCGACGCTCCGTCGCCGGCCCCCTTGCGAGTGGCTTTAGCTGCCGGTAGCGATGCCTTGTGTGTCCGCATTCTGAAACGGCGCGGTAGGCCGGCATCACGGCCGCTTGATTTGCCGCTTTCTTCATCCATTCCCCGTCCCGCGAGGCATTCCCGTGCTGTGGCTGGCCCTGAACTTTCCCTGGCTGCCGATCGAAGCGTTGCCGCTGCACCAGATGCCTAGTGTGGTTGTCGCGCGGGGACGGGTATTGATTGGCGATGCGGAAGCTATCGCTGCTGGCATTCGCCCCGGCCAGAAGCTGTCGACGGCGCTCGGTTTGCTCCCCGGCTTGTCCGTTTTCGAGCGCCATGAAGCACGCGAAGGGCTGGCGCTGGAAAATCTGGCATGTTGGGCCGGCCGTTTTACGCCGACGGTCAGCCTGGCGCCCCCGAACGAACTCCTGCTTGAAATTGGCGGTTGCCTGCGTCTTTTCGGCGGCATCGAGTCCATCGTCGCTGCCGTGATAGCCGGTTGTGTCGAACAAGGCTACGCCCCCGGGTGGTCCGTGGCATCGACTCCGCTGGGCGCGCGCTGGCTGGCGCGGAGTGGCGCGGGAGCGATTCTGGGCGAATCGACCTGCCTACGGGCAGCGCTCTCCGCTTTGCCCTGCCATATTCCCGGTTGGCCGACGGAAGCCTTGGCGCGACTGGAATCCTTTGGTTTGCACCGACTCGGCGATTTGTGGGCCATGCCGGGCGCCGGTTTGCGTCGGCGCATTGGCAACAGGCCGGTGGACGACTTGGCGAGAGCTTGGGGCGATCTGCCCGATCCGCAGCAGGCCTTCGTTTTTCCGGAGCGCTTTGCCTGCGAACTGGAACTGCCTTCCCGTGTCGAGCATGCCGAAGCACTGCTGTTTTCCGGCCAGCGTTTGTTCTCCGCACTGGCCGGCTGGCTACATGTGCGGCAATGTTTGGTCAGGCGTTGTACCTTGCGCCTGAAGCACGACGATGGCGAGCCCAGCGAGCTGACCCTCAATTTTGCTGAACCAACCACCGATGAAGGACGGTTTTTGCGGCTGTTACGTGAGCGTTTCGGTCGTTTGCACTTGGCGTCGCCGGTCGAGGCGATATGCTTGCAGGCTGACGAGGTGGTCGATAAACCCGGGGGCAGTGTCCACCTGTTTGATCTGGCCGCAGACGGGGAGGGTACCCTGGCTTGTCTTGAACGCCTGCGTGCCCGTCTGGGGGCGCGCGCTGTGCTGGCGTTGGCGGCGGTTGCCGACCATCGGCCGGAATGTGCCAGCTATGAACGAGATGCAATTGCCGGGGCTGACCCTCATCCTCGCCCGGCCATGTCGGCCGGAGTGGTGAGCAGCCAAGGTGAGCAGGGCAGACAGCATCGCCCCCTGTGGCTGTTGCCGACACCACAGGCATTGGCTGAACGGGACGGCAGCCCGCATTGGCATGGCCCACTTAAGTTGCTGTCGAAGCCTGAACGACTGGAAAGTGGCTGGTGGGACGAAGGCGAGCAGGGCGCCGCCGGCGATCTCCGACGCGATTATTTCGTGGCACGTAATCCACAAGGTCAGTGGGCCTGGATTTTCCTCAATGCCGAGGGTTGGTTCCTGCACGGCCTGTTCGCCTGATCCGGTAATGCCATGTCCTTGCCTGCCTACGCCGAATTGCATTGCCTGTCGAATTTCACTTTCCTGCGCGGTGCATCGCACCCGGACGAATTGATCGAGCAGGCTGCAGGCTTGGGCTATACCGCCTTAGCATTAACCGACGAATGCTCGTTGGCCGGCGTCGTGCGGGCGCATCAGGCGGCTAAGGATGCGGGATTGAAGCTGCTGGTTGGTAGCGAGATGAGGACGTGCGATGGCTTGAAGCTAGTTTTCCTGGCCAGGAATCGCGAAGGCTACGGCAATCTGTCAGCTCTAATCACGCTGGCCAGACGGCGGGCGGATAAGGGGCGTTATACCCTGCAACGCCATGATCTCAAAGCAGTTTCGCCCAATGGGGCTGTGCCGGGCTGCCTGGTACTCTGGGTCCCGGAGGCAGGAGCATCTGTCGCCGATGGACTATGGCTGGCCGAGCGATTTCCCGGTCGGATCTGGATTGCCGTGGAGCTGCATGCCGGCCCGGATGATGCGGTGAAACTGACCGACCTGCAAACCTTGGGTGGAGCCTGCGGCCTGCCGTTGGTGGCAGCCGGCGACGTGCATATGCATGTCAAAGCTCGGCGGCCGGTGCAGGACGTGCTGACGGCGCTGCGTCTGAAAACGACAGTGTTCGAGGCCGGCTATGCACTGTTTCCCAATGCCGAACGGCATCTGCGAACGCGGTTACGCCTGTCACGCCTCTATCCGGCGGAATTGCTCGTTGAAACGGTAAAGATCGCCGCGCAGTGCACTTTTTCATTGGACGAGCTGCGCTACGAATATCCGGAGGAAATCGTTCCTGCCGGCCATACACCGACTTCCTGGTTGCGCCACGAAACCGAATGCGGCCTGCGGGACCGCTACCCGCAAGGTGTTCCCGTTGATGTCCGGCAACGGATCGAGCACGAACTGGCGTTGATTGCCGAACTCAAATACGAAGCCTATTTTTTGACAGTGCACGACATCGTCTGCTACGCGCGCAGCGTCGATATTCTTTGCCAGGGGCGCGGCTCGGCAGCCAATTCGACGGTCTGCTTCGCGCTCGGCATCACCGAGGTCGATCCAGCCCGGGCGGCTATGCTGTTCGAGCGTTTCATTTCGAAAGAGCGGGGTGAACCGCCCGATATCGATGTCGATTTCGAACATGAGCGACGCCCTCAGGTCATCGCCTACATTTACAGCAAGTATGGCCGTGAGCGGACGGCATTGGCTGCAGCCTTGATTACCTACCGGACCAAGGGAGCCTTGCGCGACGCCGGCCGAGCGCTCGGTTTCGATGCGGCGCATATCGATGCACTGACCGCTTCGTTGGCCTGGTGGGACCAGCGTGAACAGCTGCCTGCTCGTTTCGCCGAACAGGGGCTTGATCCGGATTCGCCGCGTGTCGCGAAATGGTTATGGATTGCCGAGCAGTTGCGCGGCTTTCCGCGCCATCTCACTCAGCACGTCGGTGGTTTCGTCATGTCGCGCGGCCCTCTGGCCCGACTAGTTCCGGTAGAGAACACGGCCATGCCGGAGCGTACGGTGATTCAGTGGGACAAGGATGATCTCGATGCCGTCGGCCTGATGAAGGTCGATGTGCTAGCCCTGGGCATGCTGTCGGCTCTGCGGCGCATGCTCGATATGCTGAACCAGAATACTGGCCGGGCATGGCGTTTGCGGGACATACCACCCGAGGACCAGGCTACCTACGGGATGCTCAGTCATGCTGACAGCATTGGGGTGTTCCAGGTCGAGTCGCGCGCCCAGATGTCCATGCTGCCCCGCCTCAGACCGAACTGCTACTACGATCTCGTTGTTGAGGTGGCGCTCGTCCGGCCCGGTCCGATCCAGGGCGACATGGTCCATCCCTATCTGAAGCGGCGGCAGGGTAGGGAGCCAATTGAGAGGATTTCGGATGCGGTCGATGAGGTGCTTAAACGAACCTATGGCGTGCCCATCTTCCAGGAACAGGTTATGCAACTGGCCATCGTCGCGGCTGGGTTTACCCCTGGCGAAGCGGACCAGCTACGCCGGGCCATGGCCGCCTGGCGACGTAAGGGCAACTTGCAACGTTATCAAGAAAAATTGCGGGCCGGCATGGCTGCCAACCAACTGCCGGCCGAATTCGCCGAGCGCATCATCTTGCAAATACAGGGCTTTGGCGAATATGGCTTTCCCGAGTCGCACGCTGCCAGTTTTGCCTTGCTCGTCTATGCTTCAGCCTGGCTCAAGCGCCACCATCCGGCCATCTTTCTGTGTGGCCTGCTCAACAGCCAGCCGATGGGCTTCTATTCGCCGTCCATGCTGATCCAGGATGCCCGGCGCCATGGCGTCACCGTGCTGCCGCCGGATGTGACGGCCAGCGATTGGGACAGCACTCTTGAACAAGAAGGTGCCGTGCGCCTTGGTCTGCGCGAGATCAAGGGTTTTGCGCAGGTCGCGGCCGATGGCATTGCGGCAGCAAGAGGCCGTCGGCCATTTCGCCATGTCGAAGATTTGGCTATCCGGGCCGGGCTGCAACGTCGCGATCTAGATCTGTTGGCAGCGGCCGATGCCTTGCGCAGCTTGGCCGGCCATCGTCGGCAAGCCGCGTGGGCAGCCACGGCGGCAGTGGTGCAGGGCGACCTGTTCGACAGCACCCCCTTGGATGAACCGGGTATCGCCTTGCCGGCCCCGAGTGGTGGCGAAAATCTCGTTGCCGATTACCGGCATCTCGGCCTGACGTTGCGCCCCCATCCGCTGACCCTGTTGCGCCACCACTTGGCAGAGCGCCGCTTCATTCGCGCCACCGAACTAAATCACTCCGGCCACCGGGCATTGGTCCGTGCCGCCGGTATTGTCGTCGGCCGCCAGCGCCCGGGCACGGCGACCGGCATCGTTTTCGT
>JAGWUW010000205.1 GCA_028868235.1 Betaproteobacteria bacterium
TCTGTGACCGCACGATTTTGGTGCGCCAATCTAGGGCATTACCTTGGTAATAGCTCCGAAGCCATTGATTCGGATCAAAAAACAGACCTGGCACGTGTTCTGCTAGTTCTGGTTCGCACAATGTTCATTTTTGTATTTGTCAATCTGTAGGAGAGAAAACATGAAGAAGTCCCTGATTGCCCTGGCTCTTGTCAGCGCTTTTGCCGCCCCGGCCTTTGCCGAAGAAGAAGCCGCAACCCCGGCTCCCGCCCCCGCGCTGACCGGCAATATCGGTGTCGTCAGCAATTACATTTTCCGCGGCATCAGCCAGACCCAGAATCATCCTGCCCTGCAAGGTGGTTTTGATTACAACCACTCCAGCGGTCTGTATGTTGGTGTTTGGGGGTCTAACGTTTCGTGGGTCCAAGTGAATCACTACAAGGACAACAGCAGCCTGGAAACTGATTTTTATGGTGGCTACAAAGGTGCATTTGCAGACGACTTTACCTATGACGTCGGCGCTATCAAGTACTACTACCCGGGTACCTCCTTGGGCGGTGTGACGCCGGACACGATGGAAGTCTACGGAGCGATTGGCTGGAAATTCATCACCCTGAAGTACAACCAAACGGTCTCTCAATACATGGTTGGCTGGGCGGGGACGCATATGGAAAATACCCGTGGTTCCGGTTATCTCGATCTGTCGGCAAATTACGATCTGGGTGACGGCTGGGGTGTGAACGCTCACGTCGGCCACCAGAAAATCAAGCATTACAGCGATGCTTCCTACACCGATTGGAAGCTGGGTGTGACCAAGGATATCGGCTTTGGTGTCGTGGGTCTGGCTTACAGCGATACCAATGCCAACACCTGTGGCGACGCTGTTCCGGCTTATTGCTGGAACAACAAGAACGTTGCCAACGGCACCGCCGTGCTGTCCTTCACCAAGACTTTCTAAGCCAATGTAAAACTTCCCCTGCCAGTGCATCGGCCGGCGCCGGTGGGGGAAGACAGACTTCAACCTAAATGGGGAACTACTCATCATGAAATTCGTTACCGCCATCATCAAGCCGTTTAAGCTTGACGAAGTGCGTGAAGCGTTGTCCGCCATCGGCGTGCAAGGCATCACGGTCACTGAAGTGAAAGGTTTCGGCCGGCAGAAAGGGCATACCGAACTGTATCGGGGCGCCGAATATGTCGTCGATTTCCTGCCCAAGGTGAAGGTCGAAGCCGCCGTCAAGGACGAGCAACTCGATCAGGTCATCGAAGCCATCGAAAAGTCGGCATCCACCGGCAAAATCGGCGACGGGAAAATTTTCGTCTTCGACGTCGAACAAGTCATTCGTATCCGGACCGGTGAAACCGGTACCGATGCCCTTTAAGGAGCGCTCCATGAAACGCTTATTCGCATTGCTGGCCTTGGTCGGTGCCGTCACTTTCGGCGCTCCGTCTTGGGCTGAGGAAAAGGCTGCAGCGCCAGAAGCGGCTGTTGCTACTGCCCCGGCCGCTGGGCCGGCTACTGCAGCTCCCGCTACGGCACCCGCTGCCGCCGAGGCTGCCGCACCGGCTCCTGCCGCTGCTCCGATCCCGCCTAACAAGGGCGACAACGCCTGGGTCATGGTCAGCGCCGCGCTGGTCATCCTGATGTCCATCCCGGGGCTGGCATTGTTCTACGGCGGCCTGGTCCGTTCGAAGAACATGCTGTCGGTGCTGATGCAGGTCTTTGTCACCTTCTCGCTGATTTCAGTCCTCTGGGTGGTCTATGGCTACTCTGCCGCTTTCACCGAGGGGAATGAATTTTTCGGCGTGCTCGACAAGCTGTTCCTGAAGGGCGTGACCGTAGATTCCGTCGCTGCCACCTTCAGCAAGGGCGTCAATATCTCCGAGTTGGCCTACGTCATCTTCCAGGGGGCCTTCGCGGCCATTACCTGCGCCCTGATCGTCGGAGCCTTCGCTGAGCGTGCCAAGTTCTCCGCCATCTTGGTCTTCATGGTGATCTGGTTCACCCTGTCCTACATCCCGATGGCCCACATGGTTTGGTACTGGGCGGGTCCGGATGCCTACATCGACGCTGCGGCTGGCGAAGCTGCCGGCAAGACTGCTGGCTTCCTATTCCAAAAGGGCGCTCTCGACTTCGCTGGCGGTACCGTGGTGCATATCAACGCCGCAATCGCCGGTCTGGTCGGCGCCTACATGGTGGGCAAGCGTACCGGCTTGGGTAACGTTTCGATGGCTCCGCACTCCCTGACCTTCACCATGATCGGTGCTTCCCTGCTGTGGTTTGGCTGGTTTGGTTTCAACGCCGGTTCCGCTCTCGAGGCCTCCGGTGGTGCTGCCCTGGCCATGGTCAACACCTGGGTTGCCACGGCTTGTGCCGCCCTCTCCTGGATGTTCGCCGAATGGATCCTGAAGGGTAAGCCCTCCATGCTGGGTGCAGCATCCGGTGCCGTTGCCGGTCTGGTGGCGATCACCCCGGCGGCCGGTTTCGTCGGTGTCATGGGTTCGATCATTATGGGCCTGCTAGCCGGTGTGGTCTGCCTGTGGGGCGTCAATGGCCTGAAGAAACTGCTCGGTGCCGATGACTCTCTGGATGTCTTTGGTGTCCACGGTGTCGGCGGTATCCTGGGTGCCCTGCTGACTGGTGTCTTCTGCGACCCGGCTCTGGGCGGAACGGGCGTCTATGACTACGTTGCCAACGCTGTCGGCCCGTACGATATGACTGCCCAAGTGATCTCCCAGGCCTGGGGTGTCGGTACCGTAATCGTCTGGTCCGGTGTCGTTTCCATTGTTGCCTACAAGCTGGTCGATATCGTGATCGGTCTGCGTGTGCCGGAAGAAGAAGAGCGTGAAGGGCTGGACCTCACCTCGCACGGCGAAAGCGCTTACCACCACTAAGCATCGAAAATATAGTCTCTCTCCCTTTGGGCACCTGCGGGTGCCCATTTTTTTTATTGGGGAGATTCTGGCGAACAGATGCGGTTGCGGCCAGCTGCTTTGGCCCGATATAACTCGGCATCGGCGCGCTTGATGACGGTGTCGAGGTTCTCGTCGCCGGGCAGGCAGGCGCAAATTCCGGCACTGATCGACAGATATGCCGAGCCCCCCGAACTGCTGACCTGCAGTTCGGCAACCGCCTTGCGGATACGCTCGGCGACCAGGATGGCACCGGCCAGATCGGTACCCGGTAGAAGCAGACGAAACTCATCACCGCCGGCCCGAGCAAAGATATCCTGTTCGCGTAGACTGGCCTGTACCGTTCCGACGAAGAGGCGCAATGCCTCGTCGCCGGAGGCATGCCCGAGCTGGTCGTTGATTTGTTTGAAATTGTCCAGATCGATGACCAGCAGGGAGAGATCGCCACCGTTGCGGCTGAAGCGCCGGAACTCCTGCCCAGCTAACTCGTAGAATGTGCGCAGGTTGTTGATACCGGTCAGAAAATCGGTTGATGCGGCGATTTCCAGGCGTTTTTCCAGTTGCTTGCGTTCGCTGATGTCGAGCATGGTGCCCGATATGCCATCCGCTTCGCCGTTGGCGGCGTAGAACACCGACTTGTAGAAAATTACGTCGTGATAGCTGCCGTCCGCATAGCGAACCTGCGCTTCGTAGGTTTGCTTTCCTCCTTGCGCCATCAGTGCCTGATCGGCCTGTTCATAGACGCGTGCTAATTCGGCGGGGGCGACGTCGTAGACGGTCGCGCCGACAACTGCTTCGCGCGGTAACCCGATATAGTCCTCGAACGCCTTGTTACAGGCGATATATCGCCCATTGCGATCCTTAATGAAGAGCGGGCTGGGCAACATGTCGACGGCTGTCTGCATGCGCAGGTAGAGCATGGCCTCGCTGGCTTCGCGACCGGCTTCCGATTCAGGGTCGCGGCGTCGTTCGAGACGGGTGGCGATTAGTACCATGCGCTCTATGTCGTCGATGGCACAGCAATCGGCAGCATCGTCGGCCATGACCCTGCGGGCGAGGGCCGGATCATAAGGGTCGAGCAGAATGATGTGCGGGAATGCTCGCGGACAAAGCGGATGCAGACGCTTGCGCCAGTCGGCATAGGCAGCCTCACCATCGATGGCCACGAATACCGCCAAGGCATTGGCAGCCGTGTTGCATCGGTCGCTGGGAGAGGGATTGACCGGCTCAAGCCCGGCTAGGAACGGCATGGCCCCGTCGCCATGCTGGCGCAGATCGAGGAACAGCAGACGGGGAGGAGCGGAGGCAGTCATGTCGAACCTCTCCGGATTGGGTAGGGGAAGTCTCGATACTAACGGAAGACTACGGTCTTATTACCATGAACTAATACACGGTCTTCGAGATGATAGCGCAGGCCTCTGGCCAGTACGGTTTTCTCGATGTCCTTCCCGTAACGAACCATGTCTTCCGGCGAATCGGAATGGTCGATACGGATAACATCCTGCTCGATGATCGGGCCAGCATCGAGTTCGCTGGTGACGTAGTGGCAGGTCGCACCAATCAGCTTGACGCCGCGTTCGTGGGCCTGGTGGTAAGGCTTGGCACCGGCAAAGCTGGGCAGGAAACTGTGGTGGATGTTGATGATCCTGCCGGCCAGAGCATCACACAATTCGGGCGACAGAATCTGCATGTAACGAGCGAGGACCATGGAGTCAGCGCGTACATCATCGAAAATGCGGGCGATTTCTGCGTAGGCTGCCTGCTTGTTGTCCGTGGTCACCGGGACGTGGATGAACGGAATCCCATGCCATTCGACGAAACCGCGGAAGGTGTCGTGATTGGAGATCACGCACGGAATCTCAATATCCAGCTCCTTGGCCTGCCAGCGTGCCAGCAAGTCGTACAGGCAGTGTTCCTGCTTGGAAACCAGGACGACGACACGTTTCTTGACGGCGCTATCGTTGATCTGCCAAGTCATTGACAGCGGTTCGGCGATCTCCGTGCGAAAACGCTCACGGAATTCGGCGAGCAGGAAGGGCAGCGAATCGGCCTTGATCTCGATGCGCATGAAATAACGACCAGTCTGCGTATCCGAATGGAAGCTCGATTCAAGAATCCAGCCGCCATTCTGCGCAATGAACCCGGATACCCGGGCGATGATGCCGACCTGATCAGGGCAGGATGCCGACAGCGTGTAGAAACGGTCGCGGAACATCGGAAACTCCGGTTTAGGCAGCCTTGGTGAAAGCTTTGTCGATCTCGGCGCGCAGCTGGTCGTAGTTCAGGGTGACCGGAAACTGCGGGAATTCGCGGATGACGTTTTCCGGCGGGTGGAACAGGATGCCGCCGTGGGCTTCGCCGAGCATGGCGGTGTCGTTGTACGAATCGCCGGCGGCGACGAT
>JAGWUW010000206.1 GCA_028868235.1 Betaproteobacteria bacterium
GTTTATGGCTGATGCAAATGGGCAGGCGATCTCCAAATATTTTCTTCCGGATGGAATCCATCTTAATCAAGCCGGATATGGGAAATGGATTACTGCTTTGCGGGGGGATACCTGACGGGCTAAGTTGCGGCCAGTCACGTTACTGATCAAAAAGCCAAGGGGCGAAATGCTTGTATCGACCGCCATCATCTCGACCGAACCGAACGAAGTAATCGCGCCAATTCATGATCGAATGTCAGTGGCTGTGTGGTCGGCATATATTTTTATAGCTTGATCCTTCCAGCACTAATATTGAAGCTCTAAGGGGAGTGTTTGGCCCGTGTGCTGTAGAACTCATGCGAGCCAATCCTATCAGCTCAGCAATAAATCGTATCGGCGTTGATGATGTGGGGGGGCTAATCTGGGGATTAGTTCGATAGATCTTCCTCCTGACGATATTTGGTAGGCATGACTCGCCAGGCTTTTTTTATTTGGCTTAGGGTTTTCCCTCAAAGCGCTTGTAATGTCTTCGATTTCGCCGAATACTCTAAATGCGCCGGGACTGCATCTGGACGCGTCGGGGCACCCGGTTCAACAGAGATGTTTGGTCGACAGAACAAGAACCCGCTGGAGGATCGAGACATGACTTTGCCTGCCAAAGTGCGTACGCACAAGATTGCCAAGAACGTTACTCTGAGCGCTTCCGGATATAACCTGGTTGGCGCCGGTTCCCCCGCCATTGAGGCGATGACCGATTTCCTGCGCGTCAATGTGGTGATGATCGGTGCCGACGAATCGGTTGTGGAGGCCAATGCCCGGATGATCGCCCGCGGCGTTCGCATGCTGATCGTCAGTGGTGCCCACGATACCGTCCTAGGCTTGATCACCGCACGCGACATTCTTGGCGAGAAGCCGATGCAGGTCGCCCAGGCACGCGGCTGCAAGCGCGATGAACTGCGGGTTGCCGAGCTGATGACGCCGATCAGCCATGTCGATACGCTGTATATGAACGAGGTGCTGCATGCCCGGGTGATCGACATTCTCGACGCGCTGAAGCATCTCGGTCGCCAGCATATCCTGGTCGAGGACGTCGATCCGACTTCGGGCTTGCCTCGGGTGCGCGGTATGTTCTCGGCAACTAACATCGGTCGCCTGCTCGGGGTGCCGGTACTTGGTTTCGAACTGGCCAGCACCTTTGCCGAAATCGAGGCTGCGCTGTCCAACTGAGGAGCCGTTAGCGGCATGAATTCCGCCGAAGAATTGCGCCAACTCGCCTCCGAGTCACTGCTCGCGCATTACGCCGAGTATTGCGAGGGGGCGGTGATCGTCGATGCCGAGGCGCGCATCGTCTGGATGAACGAACGTTATCCGGAGCGCTTGGGCATTGCGGTTCCAGAATGCGTGGTCGGCCAGGAAATCGAGAAGATCATTCCCAACAGCCTGATGCGCCAAGTGGTGGACACCGGGCGGCCGATCATGCTCGATATTATGGAATTCGGCGATGCGGCCTTCGTCGTTACCCGGCTCCCCCTGCACGACAAGGCGGGCAAGGTGCTCGGCGCGGTCGGGTTCATGCTCTACGACGATCCGCGCCACGTACTTTCGCTGATGTCCCGTTACCATCGTTTACGTAGCGATCTAGCCGAGGCGAAGAAAAAACTAGCTGAGGCGCGCAAGACGAAATACACCTTTGCCAGCTTCGTCGGTGCCGGAGCGGCGTGCAGCGCCGTCAAGCAGGCGGCGCGTCGGGCGGCGCGGACAACGGCTTCGGTGCTTATCCTGGGTGAAACGGGAACTGGCAAGGAATTGCTGGCACAGGCTATCCACGCTGCCAGCGCACGGATTGACGCTCCCTTTGTCGCCGTGAACATCGCCGCCGTGCCTGAAACCTTGCTCGAAGCGGAATTCTTCGGTGTTGCGCCGGGTGCCTATACCGGTGCTGAGCGTGGTGGTCGTGACGGCAAGTTCAAGCTGGCGGATGGCGGAACCCTGTTCCTCGACGAAATTGGCGACATGTCGCCCGCGCTCCAGGCCAAGTTGTTGCGCACCTTGCAGGAAGGCGAGTTCGAGCCAGTCGGTTCGAACCGGTTGACTACCGTCGATGTGCGGGTCATTGCGGCAACCAGCCGGAATCTGGAAAAAATGGTCGCCGATGGGCAGTTCCGCGCCGACCTTTATTATCGGCTCAACGTCATCACCCTGCGCACGCCGCCGTTGCGCGAGCGGCTCGAGGATTTTTCCCTGCTGGCCGATTATTTGGTCGATTCGATCTGCCGCAACCAGGGCATGCCACCGCGCGGGATCAGCGCCGGCGCAATCAATCGCCTGTGCCGGCATGACTGGCCGGGCAATGTCCGGGAATTGGCCAATGTGCTGGAGCGGGCGCTGCTGATGTCGGACAGCGACACACTGGAGGCCGATGACCTCGATGCGGTCATGCCATCGCTGCTGCTGGAGTCGCCGAAAGTGGTCAACTTGCGCCCGGTGGGTATGGCCGAGGCTGTGGCCCAGGCCGAGCGGGAGGCTATCCGCCTGGCACTGCTCAGCGCTAGGGGAAACAAGGCAGAGGCGGCACGCCAACTCGGTATTTCCCGGGCGGCGTTGTACGAAAAGATGGCCTCCCTGGGCGTTGATGCTCAGCTGGCGTGAGTTGTCTGCCATTCCGGACACTGTGTCTGATCAGGCAAACAGACGGAGCGCATCATCCAGCTTCGCAGTTTTCGAAATTCCATATTGTTCAATGAGTTGAATGTGCTGGCACATCCCGTGCGTAGGTAGTGGCTTTACAACAATTCCTGAAGGAGACAATCGTGGACTTTCTGATCGTGCTGGCATCGCTGGCGTTCTTGATGTTTGTGGCCTATCGTGGCTACAGCGTCATCCTGTTTGCCCCTATTGCGGCTCTGGGGGCCGTATTGTTCGTCGATCACAACTTGGTCGCGCCTATGTTTACCGGCCTGTTCATGGACAAGATGGTCGGTTTCGTAAAGAACTTCTTCCCGGTCTTCCTGCTCGGTGCGGTATTCGGCAAGGTGATCGAACTGTCGGGTTTCTCAAAATCCATCGTCGCCGCGGTGATCAAAATCATTGGTCGTGAGCGGGCCATGCTGGCCATCGTCGTTGTCTGTGCGCTACTAACTTACGGCGGCGTATCACTGTTCGTGGTTGTCTTCGCGGTCTATCCGTTTGCGGCGGAAATGTTTCGCCAGGGCGGCATCCCGAAGCGGTTGATTCCCGGCACCATCGCACTTGGCGCCTTCACCTTCACCATGGATTCGCTGCCGGGTACGCCGCAGATTCAGAATATTATCCCGACCACCTTCTTCAAGACTGACATCTACGCTGCGCCGTGGCTGGGTGTAATCGGCGCCACCTTCATCCTGATTTGTGGCCTGAGCTATCTGGAATGGTGTCGTCGTCGTGCTGCCGCTGCCGGTGAAGGGTACGGCGAAGGGCACAGCAACGAGCCTGAGCCGATCGATAGCGCCAATCTGGCTCATCCGCTCATCGCCCTGCTGCCGCTGGTCATGGTCGGCGTTATGAACAAGGTGTTTACCGCAGCCATCCCGGCGCTCTATGGTGAGAAGGTCTCCTTCATCCCCGCCGTCATCGGCAAGGCGGCACCCGTTGTTCAGCAGACCAAGGCGGTGGCGGCCATCTGGGCGGTCGAGGGAGCCCTGCTGATTGGCATTGCAACGGTGTTCCTGTTCGGTTGGAAGATGGTGTCCGCTAAGTTTGCCGAAGGCAGCAAGAGCGCTATTGGCGGTGCCCTGCTGGCGACGATGAATACCGCTTCCGAATACGGTTTCGGTGCGGTGATCGCTGCGCTGCCCGGCTTCCTGGTGGTCGCTAACGCGCTGTCGGCAATTCCCAATCCGTTGATCAACGAGGCGATTACCGTCACATCGCTGGCCGGTATTACCGGCTCGGCTTCGGGCGGCATGGGCATCGCGCTGGCTGCGATGGCCGAAACCTTCATCGCCAATGCGCAGGCAGCCGGCATACCGCTCGAAGTGTTCCACCGGGTCGCCTCGATGGCATCCGGCGGCATGGATACCTTGCCGCATAACGGCGCGGTGATCACGCTGCTGGCAGTGACTGGCCTGACCCATCGTCAGTCATACAAGGACATCTTCGCTATTACCTGCATCAAGACGCTGGCTGTCTTTGTGGTGATCGGGGTTTTCTACGCTACCGGTATCGTCTGAAGCAGATAAAAACAGCGAGGAGATGAACATGCCAGTTTCACGTCACCCCATGGCGAACTCGCTGCGCGCATCCGACACCGGCAAGGTGGTGTCGGCCCGCGACGCGGTGCGCCTTATCCGCGATGGCGATACAGTCGCTACCGGCGGTTTCGTCGGCATCGGCTTTGCCGAAAACATTGCTATCGCACTCGAGCAGCGCTTTGTCGAAAGCCAGGGCGTCGATGTCGAAGGCCAGGGTAGTCCGCGCAACCTGACGCTGGTTTACGCTGCCGGCCAAGGCGACGGCAAGGAGCGCGGCCTCAATCACCTCGGTCACGATGGCCTGTTGGCCAAGGTGATCGGAGGGCACTGGGGACTGGTCCCCAAGGTGCAGGCGTTGGCCGTGGCCAACCGGATTGAAGCATACAACCTGCCCCAGGGCGTCATCACCCACTTGTTCCGCGACATCGCTGCCGGCAAGCCGGGGACGATCACCCGGGTCGGCCTGGGCACCTTCGTCGACCCTCGTTTCGGTGGTGGCAAACTGAATGCCATGACGACGAAGGATATTGTTCGGATCATGGAAATCGATGGCGAGGAATACCTGTTCTATAAGGCTTTCCCCATCCACGTCGGGATCATCCGCGGCACGACGGCCGACCCGGACGGCAATATTACAATGGAGAAGGAGGCGCTGACCCTGGAGGCGCAAGCCATTGCGATGGCAGCCAAGAATTCGGGCGGTATTGTGATCGCTCAGGTCGAGCGGGTGGCTGAGCGCGGCACGCTGAACCCGCGCCAGGTAAAGATCCCCGGTATTCTGGTTGATTGTGTGGTGGTCGCCGAGAAGCCCGAATACCACATGCAGACTTTCGCCGAACCGTATAGTCCGGCCTTCGCTGGCGAGATCAAGGTGCCAATGTCGGCTATCCCGGCCATGGACATGAGCGAGCGCAAGATCATTGCCCGGCGGGCGGCGATGGAACTCAAGGCCAACGCTGTGGTGAACCTCGGCATCGGCATGCCGGAGGGGGTAGCCAACGTGGCGGCCGAGGAGCACATCATCGAGTTGC
>JAGWUW010000207.1 GCA_028868235.1 Betaproteobacteria bacterium
ATCGGCTCGACCTGCAACTGCTCGACCTTGTTGCGGTAGGAGTAGCGCTTGACGCGGGCCAACCCGGTGTCGATGACGTAGCGGATGCCGGGCACGGTCAGCGAGGTTTCGGCGACGTTGGTGGCCAGCACGATGCGCCGCTGACCGCCCGAGGGCTTGAAGATGCGGTCCTGATCAGAAGCCGAGAGGCGGGAGAACAGCGGCAGGATTTCCGGCGCGTGGGCGGTGCTTAGCCCCGGCCGGGCCAGCGCATGTTTCCGCAAGGCTTCCGCCGCCTCGCGGATTTCCCGCTCGCCGGGCAGGAAAACCAGGATGTCGCCGGCTCCGAGGCGTGACAGTTCGTCGGCGGCGTCCACGATCGCGTCATAGAGATCGCGCTCGTCGTCCTTTTTGTTGATATCGACGACCGGCCGGTAGCGCACCTCGACCGGGTAGAGCCGGCCCGACACCTCGATCACCGGCGCACCGTTGAAATGCTGCGAGAAGCGCTCGGCGTCGATGGTCGCCGAGGTGATGATCAGTTTCAGATCGGGCCGCCGGGGCAGCAACTGCTTCAGGTAGCCGAGCAGGAAATCGATGTTCAGGCTGCGCTCGTGCGCCTCGTCGATGATGATCGCCTCGTAGGCGTTCAGATAGGGATCGGACTGCGACTCGGCGAGCAGGATGCCGTCGGTCATCAGCTTGACCCAGCTTTCCGGCGTGCTCTTGTCGTGGAAGCGGATCTTGACGCCGACGCCGGCGCCGACCTGGGTCTTCAACTCCTGGGCCAGGCGGGTTGCCACGGAACGAGCGGCCAGTCGGCGCGGCTGGGTATGGCCGATCAGGCCACGCGCCCCGATGCCAAGATCGAGGCAGATCTTGGGCAGCTGCGTCGTCTTGCCCGAGCCGGTCTCGCCGCAGACGATGACGACCTGGTTTTGGGCGATCAACTCGGCGATATCGGCGCGCCGTTCGTTGACCGGCAGGTCGCTCTGGAATTCGGGTTTCGGCAGCCTGTCGCGCCGGGCGGCCACGCCGTCCTGTGATTGCATCAGCAATGCATCGAGGTCGGCCTGTAGTTTTTGCTTCTTTTCCCCGGACGACCGCAGCAATTCGCGCTGCAGGCCGCGCAGGCGCTTGGCATCGGCCGTCAGGAAAGCTTGGGGAAGGTCATCATGCGCAATGCGCTTGCGGGAGGGAGTAGCCATGGGGCCGCATTATATTCGCCCATCCAGTCAAAACCGGCGCAAGAACCCAGGGAGCCACCACCTCCTGGATCGCTTCAGGAATTCAACGCCCATGCCCTGGAGGTTCTATTTTCTCCACTTGGCCCAGGGGTCCGCATTGTCTGCAGGCGAAGCCTTTGTCGTGTTCGCAATGCGCCTGCCGTCAGCGACCCGCGGAGACGCTGCGCGGTCGTGTAAGGCCGCCTTTTTGGCGCGCTTTTCGCGCAGGCGCTCTGCATCCTCAAGACTCAACTCGGCTGGCCGCCCGGGCTTCTGGTCTGGCGGCACGATGCGGTCGCGCGGCGACAGTTCGAATTGCTCTGCTGATGCCCGCGGTAGGCTCTTGAACTGGTACAGATAAAACGCCTCGACCTTCTCCCGGGCCCAGTCGGTCTTTTTCAAAAATTTGACGGCGGACTCGACGCTCGGGTTATTCGCAAAACAATTGATGTTCAGGTAGGCATAGAGGATTTTGAACCCATAGTGCTGGGCGATCTCAGTCACGAGCTGTTTCAGACTGACGCCGTGCAGCGGATTGTTTTGATAATCGGGATCTTGGGTCATGGCTTTTCCAGGCAAGTGATTTTTTGCACAATTCGTCAGGCACAAAAAAAACCGCCGTGCCCTACTCCGAGTCTGCCAGAGAAGGGGCGGCATGCTACCTGTTTTTATTGCCTCCGGCACTCGATATAGTTTTCGCATACATACTCAACCATTATCCCCGCATGGCAATCACCTGCATTCGCTATCAGGTTCAAAGAATCTAATGGCAGGCTTAGCTGGCGTAAGGCTCATCACACCGAACGACGGCGGCGCATCCTTTACCTGTATATCGAGCTTTCAGGCAGCGCTGAGATCGCCCTACTGGCAACAAGATCATTAACTACGAATTAGCCCGAGACTCCAAGGGGTGATTCCGAACAGAGGCAGTGGAATTTGTGTGCCCGAGAAATCTGAAAAGTAAGGAACGAGGCAATAACTTAGAGAGCTGGCCATTAGGGGTGTGCAGCCTGTTCTTTACCGCCCTGATTGCCGCCGTACTGATCGGCAAGCTGCCGAAGTCCCTGCTCTGGCTGTACGCTGGCGTCTGTGCGATTGCCTTTGTGATCTACTGGATTGATAAGCGAGCTGCGCGCACAGGGCGCCGGCGCACCCCTGAAACCACGCTACACCTGCTCGCGCTGGTCGGTGGCTGGCCGGGAGCCCTGATGGCCCAGCGGTATTTGCACCACAAATCGGTCAAACTTTCGTTCCGGGTCGTTTTCTGGATCACCGTACTGCTCAACTGCGGGATGCTCGGGCTATTTCTGACGCCAACCGGTGCCAGGATGCTACGCAGCATGGTCTATTAATTTACATACAAGCCGGGAGTTCCCATGTTTCTGCAGCGCCTAATCACTGCCTTCGTCCTGCTCGGACAATTCGCGCTAGCAGCAGCCAGCATGACCCCGACATGGAGCGACGTTCCCTATGGCCCTGCACCAGAACAGCGTTTCGACCTGTACTCCCCAACACAAGGCAACGACGCACCGCTGATTCTGATGGTACACGGTGGCGCTTGGCGCCTCGGTGACAAGGAAATGGGACGGGTCGTGGATAACAAGGTCGCACGCTGGGTACCGCGTGGCATCGCCTTTGCAAGTCTCAATTACCGCATGCAACCCAAGGCTCCACCGCTTGAACAGGCTCGCGACGTGGCACGTGCGCTGGCCGCGATTCAGCATGATGCGAAAAAACTTGGCATCGATCGGGACAATATCATCTTGATGGGACACTCCGCCGGCGCCCACCTGATCGCCCTGCTCGCCGCCCGCCCAGATCTGCTGGATGAAGCTGGCGCCCGGCCATGGCGTGGCACTGTCCTGCTCGACAGCGGTGCTCTCGACGTACCAGCCATCATGAATGGCCGCCACCTGCCGCTCTACGACAGGGCCTTCGGAAACAACCCCGCTGACTGGCTAGCCGCCTCACCTTACCAGCAGTTACACCAGGCAACCGGGCCGATACTGGCCGTCTGCTCAAGCCGGCGCGCCAATTCCTGCCAGCAAGCCGAAAATTTCGTCGTCAAGGCACAGGAACTAGGCACAAAAGCCGCGACCCTTCCTCTGGACAAAACGCATGTTGAGATCAATGCCCAACTTGGCGACGAAGCCACCTACACTGAGGAAGTGGAACGCTACTTGAACAACTGGTCACCAATCTTCGCCAAACACCTACGCTAACTCCCTCGGCGCTCGCCATCTGTTTTTCTTGTCGGCTCCCGTCCACTGAGCATTCTTACCAGCCAAGGTATTTCCACAAACCACGGTGAGACCGGAAATCCCGGACGGAATGCCGATATCTTCAAATTCGGCGACTTCGCCATTCCAGCATAGCGGAGCCGTTACAACTGCCGGAGCAACCGGCTTTTCCGCCGGAGCCGGATTCTGGATAGCACAACCGGTCAGCGCCAAGAGCAACGGCAGGGGTTGCCAGGAAAGTACGCTTGAAATACTCCCGCTGCAGTTTAGTTCCGAGAGACAAGCATTCTTTGATTTGATATTGCAGGCTCGTAACAGGCAAGTCGCACCCGGCACATCAGGCCCAGATCCGGGTGGCCCCAACCGTCAGCAGCCCCAACCAGGTTGCCGTAAGGGAACCGACCAGATGCATCGCCGCCAAACCGACGGCCCAAACCGGCTGGCCAGCGATCAGGCGCTCAACGACTTCGGCCGAGAAGGTCGAAAAGGTGGTCAGACCGCCAAGAAACCCGGTGATGGCAAACAGCTTCCAAGCCAGCGGGAAATGCGTGTTGAGGTGGAATATACCAACTGCTACGCCGACCAGATAGCCTCCAAGCAGATTTGCCGCTAGCGTGCCGAGCGGCAGCGCGATAAACAACGGATTGAGCGCCAAACCGAGCAGCCAGCGCATCCAGGCCCCCAATACAGCACCGAAAGCGACTGCGACGAAATTGAGAGTGGTTAGCTGATGCGTAAACGACATTCCTGAATTCTACTGTCTGAAATTACCTTGGCGGTTAAAATAACGCGCTTAATCAAAGAGGTTCATCCCGTGAGCAGCCCCAATAAGCCCGAAATCGCCCCCGCCGCCAATTTCATCAAGAACATCGTCGAGGCCGACCTCGCTGCCGGCAAGCACTCCCAGCGCCGCTGGGCCGGCCACCCTGGCACTGCTGCCGACCACGCTGCGGCACCGCTCGACCCGGCCAAAATCCGCACCCGCTTCCCGCCTGAGCCGAACGGTTACCTGCACTTCGGCCATGCCAAGTCCATCCTGCTCAACTTTGGTCTCGCCGAACAATTCGGCGGCCGCTGCCACCTACGTTTCGACGACACCAACCCGGAGAAGGAAGAGCAGGAGTATGTCGATGCCATCGTCCACTCGGTCAAATGGCTTGGCTGCTCGTGGGAAACCGCAGGCGAAACCAATCTCTACCAGGCCTCCAACTATTTCGACTGGATGGCCCAGTTCGCCGAATACTTGATCTCGGCCGGCCACGCCTACGTCGACAGCCAGTCGGCCGAGGAGATGCGCGCCAACCGCGGCACTCTGACCCAGCCGGGCAAGGATTCGCCCTTCCGCGGCCGCAGCGTCGCCGAAAACATGGACCTGTTCAAGCGCATGCGGGCTGGCGAGTTCCCGGATGGTGCCCATATCCTGCGCGCCAGGATCGACATGACCTCACCCAACATCAACCTGCGCGACCCGGCCATCTACCGCATCCGCCACGCCACCCACCACAACACCGGCGACAAGTGGTGTGTCTATCCGATGTACACCTTCGCCCATCCGATCGAGGATGCCCTGGAAAACATCACCCACTCGATCTGCACGCTAGAGTTCGAAGACCAGCGGCCATTCTACGACTGGCTGCTCGAACGCCTCGCCGAAGGCGGCCTGCTGCAGCGCCCGCTGCCGCAGCAGATTGAGTTCTCGCGTCTTAACCTCACCTACGTGGTGCTGTCCAAACGCAAGCTGATCCAACTGGTCGAGGAAAAGCATGTC
>JAGWUW010000208.1 GCA_028868235.1 Betaproteobacteria bacterium
CCGGAAATGCTTTCCGTCTCGAAGGTGATGGCCGAAGCCGCCCCGACGTAGCCGATCAGCGCAGCGAGAACGGTTTTCTTGAAAATATTGTGCATGGATTTACCCTCTATTTCCGTTCAGTTGGCTCAGCGTTCGCTGATGGCGCGCAGGTTGTCCGACGTATAGAAGCCTTCCTTCAGCTTCGGATCGTTGGCTTCGACGAACCAGCGCATGTCCTTGCCGCCGCCCAGCGAGCTTTGGTCGACCAGGTAGCGGTTGTCGATCAGGTTGTACTGGACGAAAGCCGGGTTGTCGCAGGAGCCCGTCTCGTAAACCGGGATGACGAAGCCTTCGCGCAGCTTCCACAGCTTGCCCTGGGCATCGTAGTCCTCGGCGACGACAACAGCCCAGCTGTCTTCATCAACGTAGAAGGTGCGCTTCGGCGCGACGTGGCGGACGCCAGCCTTGACCGTGGCCTCGACCACCCAGACGCGGTGCAGCTCGTAACGACGATGGGCGCTATCGACACCGTTTTCCTTGGTCACATCGCTGAACTTGACGTTCGGGTCATACATGCCGAAGGCGTTGTAGCCGACAATCAGCTCCTTCTTGCCGACCAGCTTCCAGTCGAAGCGTTCGATGGTGCCGTTGAACATGCGCGGCTCGTCCATCGTGTACTGGTTTTCGAAGCCGATCTGCGGCGCGTCATAGGCGTAGGTCGGCATGCGGCGGACGCGACGCTGGCCCGGGAAGTAGTAGAAGACCTCGTTGGTCTTGTCGGTGAATACGGTGATCGCCAGCGCCTGGCCGGCCAGCGCGGTCGGCGACTTGTAGGCGAAGTAGGTGTAGTACTCGACCGGCGGCATGCTGGAGAACTGAGTCGAGCCCTTCTTGCCCCACGGGAAGAAATAGGTCTGCGTAGAGGTGGCGCTGATCCATTCGCTCGAACCGGCACGCGGCGACAGCGCGGTGTATAGGGTCGGCCACTCGAAACCAACACCGGAGTACTTCATCTTGGCGTTCCACATGACCTCCGTACCGTTGTGCGGCACAGGGAAGGGGATACCGGGAACAGTCGCTTCCTTCAGGCTCCAACCGTCGGCACCAATCTTGGCGGTGGTGACGTTCTTCTTGGTATTCTCAGCCACAAAATCGGGGTTGCCGCAGGTACGGCGGGATGGATACACATCCATCTTGTAGCCCTTGGTCTGCTTGATCCATTGCACCTGACCTGGCGACAGTTGCGCAGCATACTTGTCGACGTTGCTCGCATCGATGGTGTACAGCGGCTTGTCGCCCTTGTGTTTCCAGGCATCGGCACGGCTCTTGCCATAGCTCCAGCCTGAAGCCTGCGGCTCATTGCCACCCCAGGCCGGGATAGAACCGTCCTTGTTGGCGCCCTTCTCGGCACCGACCGGGGTCAGTTCCTTGCCGAGCCTGGCGGCATCGGCCTCCGTCGCAGCCTGTACAGAAAACGATGCGGAAAATATGGTGGCAAGGATCGCTGCGGCCCCGGCCTTCTTGAACATGATCATTTCAACCTCCTGTGTGGTGAACAGAGCCAACCCCTCCGGCCGGCCGCAACCAATTTCACTGGTTAGGGGCAGTGTAGAAATTGCCCCCCCGTGTCCGTTATCAAAAATCGGCAACTTTTCTTGATCCAGATCAGATCTCCCGGCAACACCGGGGTTATCCGGTACGGTCTTACATCGCCCCCATCGAGTACATGTCGGCCCGGATGCGCCAACCCTCCTTGCCTCTGGTCCACACAAATAGCGAGCGGACCTCGAAAGGTTTTTCCTCGGTCTTCGGCGTGACATGCCAGGTCACCCAGGACAGCGCAGCATCCGGACCGAGGCCGCGGATCGTATACACATCGAGCTTCACCTTTCGGGTATCGGCCAGCAAATGCTCAATAGTTTCCAGGACGCCCTCCGGCGTATTGACCACCGCGGTCTGGCCTTCGCCATGGATGACGGCATCACTACCCCAAACCTGGGTCGTGATGGTCTTCGCATCGCCCTTACCCCAAGCTTTTTCGAGAACGGCCAGACGCTCCCCGATAACTTGTTCGAGACCTACATCGCCAGCTTGCGCCCCCTGAGCCACCAGCCCGAGCAGCATTGCGAAAATGATTTTTTGCATGAATGCGACCATCGAATCACTCCTTGAATATCACTTCAGGGTTTGCAGGAAACAAATCAGGTTTTGCCGCTCGACCGGTGACTTGAGGCCCTGGAAAGGCATGGCGGTGCCGGGCACGGCAGTATTCGGCGAAGTCAGAAAGGCATCGAGTCGGGTTTCATCCCAGGCGCCCTGCTTGGCGGCAAGGGCTGCGGAATAGTTGAAACCGTCGGCCTTGCCGGGTTCACGGCCATAGACGCCATGCAGGTTGGGGCCGACCGTATGCGGGGCGCCGGCCACCGCGACGTGGCAGATGCCGCACTTGTTGGCAAAGGTCTTCTGGCCCTTGTCGAGATTGCACTCGGCGGCGCCGGCCGCGCCCGCCAGCAGCGCGAGGAATGGGAAAATCAATTTCTTCATGTCCGCCCCTTCAGGTACGTCCGCACGTCGCGCGCTGCGGTAATGCCCGATTCCAGCGCACCATCGACGAAACCCCGCCAGCCTTCGGCCTGGTCGGAACCGGCCATGAACACGCCATGCTCGGCGCGGCGCAATTCCTGCAGCCCGCCGGTCAGTTGCCCCGGCCGATACCAGCACCAGGTACCGCGCGAATACGGATCAACATCCCACTGGTAGCCGGTCACACCCAGCACGTCGGCCTCCGGCAGCAGGGTACGCAAGGCCGTTTGCACCGCTTCTTCATCCGCGATGTCGAGCAGCCCCGGCGGCCCGAAGCAGACGAGGAGCGTGCCGTCGTCGCGCTGCTGCTCGGTCCACGTCAGCGTGATCGGGCTGGGGTGCGGGGCCATGCCCATCCAGTTGCCGACCTTCTGCTTGATGTGGATATAGCACTTGGTACCGCGCCCGGTGTGGCCGTCGTTCGCCATTTTTTGCTTGCCGGCGCTCAGTTCCGGCGTCATCCGGATGTTATTCAGCACATTCAGCGGCACAGCCATGACCACGGCGCGGGCGCGATAGGTCGCGCCCTTTGCGGTAGTCACCATGCTTCCGTCTTCACCGCGGGTCACCGCGGCCACCGGCTCGGACAAGGCGACATCGCAGCCGCAATCGGCCAGCATGCGCGCCGCCAGTTCGCCCATGCCTTCACGTATCTTGTAGCGACCCAGCTTGTCGAACATGCGGTTCATGTCGAAATCGCCGAGGGACCACCAGCGCAGCATGTCGGCGAAGCCGGCCTGGCCCAGTTCGTTATGGCAGTTGATGCTCAGTTGCGGACTGAGCAGGTCGCGCAATTCGCGGTTCAGATGCAGGGCATCGAGCCGCTCCTGCAAGGAAAGCGCATCCCAGCGCACCAAGGCTTCCTTGTGAAACAGCGGGTCGTGCGCCCGCGGCAGCACGGCGCGACCGCCTTGCCCGTCCACATTGCAGAAACGCTCCATCGCCTTGGCGATCTTCTCCCACACCGGGCCGGCCTTGCCGTTGTGCAGTTTGCCGCCGCTAATCCACGACATCGTCTCGGCCGCCGCCCCCGGGCTTTCCTCGATACCCAGGCCGTAGCGGGTGATTTCGTTCCACACATAGGGCTGGCTCCAGTGTATCCAGGTGCCGCCCAGCTCGATTTTCTTGCCCTGATAGGCCGAGGTGAATGTCCGCCCGCCAATGCGGTTGCGCGCTTCCAGCAACAAGACCGACAGACCGCTTTTCGCCAGATCGCGGCTCGCCGCCAAACCGGCAAAGCCGGCACCGATGACAATCACGTCGTAGGCATCGCGCCCCGGCTTGCGGATCGCCGGCTCAGTCGCCGCGCCAGCCAGACCGGGCATACCTGCCAGACCGACGCTGCCGGCCAGGCCGCCGAGAAAGCGCCGCCGCCCTTGGCCCTTGGCTTCCATTCCATCCATACCGCTCTCCTTTACCAAACTAAATTCATTAATATGAAATCAATTTACTGGCTAACTTGTTAACGAATACTGGGTCGCTCGACCTATTTCGTCAACGGGGTTTAATGAGAAAATTTGTCTATCGACCTATTTTTTTAAATCGCCATGAAAAACGCAGCGCTGCAACCCGCCGGCCGAGCCGAAGCCAAAACCGCCAAGGGGCGGGCCAAGGTGCAGGACATCCTCGATGTCGCACGGCGCCTGTTCATTGACGGTGGCTACGCCGAAATGACCATGCGGCAAGTCGCCGAGCAGACGGGAATTTCCCTGTCCAACGTCCAGCACTATTTCCCGACCCGGGAAAACCTGTTGCAGGCCCTGCTTGAATCGGTGATGGAAAGCTACGACCTGGAGTATCGGAAGAACGAACGGCCAGAGATCGCACCTCGTGGCCAATTAGAAGCCGCCATCCGCTACTTGCTGGCCGATACGAAAAAAGGGGAGTCGGAAAAGCTATTCGTCGAAATTTGGTCACTGTCCACCCGCGACCCGATCGGCCGCGAGATATTCGACAGGATGTACAGCCACCACCGCGCCAACCTGGCCCGTCTGATCGCCGCCGCCAAACCGGAGCTGGCGGAAAGGGAAGTTCAACACCGCGCGGCCCTCATCGCCATGCAGATCGAGGGCTTGATGCTGCTCATCTCCGAAAACAAGCCCCGCCATCCGGAACTGGAAGGGGTCGAGGAAGCGTGCGTCGCCGCGAGCATGGGCATCGCGCTTAGGGATGCAGGTACCTGATAAACAGCAGAGTAGGCCAGCGGTCGAGTCGCTCGAAAGCAGCCGTATAATGCCATCGGCACTTTTTGAGTGCTTGCAGGGTTTTGCGGAATATTTAGTACTGGATACGTGCTGACAGCATCCAAATATTTGCTTTAAAACCAATTGATTGAACCGATGAAGGCCACCAAGTTATCCGTCACGGGTCCGAGAAACCCTGCAAAATTGACGACCACTTTACGTTAGGCCGCTCCCACCTTCATCGCCCACCAGGACCTCACTAACATGGCATCGATTCGCGAACATCGCTTACAAAAGAGCTCTCTGCAATTTGGACGCAAGCTCCTAACCGCGGCCGCGCTCTTTCAGCTGCCGTTCCTCATCGAAATTGTGCTGAGACAAACTGGCGTACTCGGCAGCTGGCAAATGCCCGGGAAGATTACGTCCCTGCTCTGGCTTTCAACTTCACTGCTAGCGATAGTTGG
>JAGWUW010000209.1 GCA_028868235.1 Betaproteobacteria bacterium
CTTCCCAAGCATTACCGGCACCCAGTCTCCCCCTTTGGCTACGCACAAGGATACTTGGCCAGTCCTTTTCCTCTACCCCTCCTTGCCTGAAGCTCAGGAAATCTACGGCGTTAGGCTGGAAACCGTAGATTATCTCTCCCATTCACTGGCTTTGGCCCAAAAGAATGCAAAGCCAGTTGTCAGCCCGGTGTTCGAGATGTACGAAGGAGGAAGGGCCTATATCCTGCTTCAGGAGGTGGAACGTGCTCAAGCCGCCAAAACCATCGCTACGCCCAGTCTGTTCGGCAACACGATGACGGCATTGCTCCTTATCAAGACAGATGCCCTACTGCCCGGCATCGCAGCACCTCCAATCCCGAAAGCTCTAGATTATTCGGCGCAGATGCGCAGTGCAGCCCGTGCCGACAATCAGTTATTTAGCCAGCAGGCAGAACCGACTGGCCAGTTCGAAACGAGGCTGCTACCGAACTTTCGGCTGGAAATCATCATCGACAATGCCTCCCAGCCGACGGTCCTAACCTTCAAGCAACAATTATCTTGGCGTGAATTGCTCACCACCGAATTCGTCATCATTCTAAGCCTGCTGGCTTGCGCATTTGTCACAGTTCCCGCCTTGAGCCTGCGCCATCTCCGGGGACTGGAGCGAGGGGCGCGTGAGTACGAACGCTCAGCCTATTTGGCTACGCATGATTTGCTGACGGGTTTGCCCAATCGTTTCCTGTTCCACGACCGTTTCGAGCAAGCCGTGCAGCAACACATCCGCAGCGGCAACTCCTTTGCGCTGCTACTCATCGATCTCGATTACTTCAAGAAAATCAACGATAAGCATGGCCAGGAAGTGGGCGATAAAGTTTTGGTGGAATGCTCTAGGCGCATGACAGCAGAAATTAGGGCATGCGATACCGTTGCCCGGCATGGCGGAGACGAATTCGTCATCTTGCTGGCCAACACTTTGAACGCGGACGATGCCATGCTGGTTGGAGGAAAGGTGCTCCGCGCCATCGCTCAGCCGATCGTATCGACGGGTGGCTCATTACGAATCACCTGCAGCATCGGCATATCACTCTTTCCTGCCGACGGCGAGTCGCTTGATGTCCTCCTCCGCACCGCTGACCAGGCGATGTACGGTGCCAAGAAAAGCGGACGGAACACAGCAATGATCTATATGCCTCACATCCGCTAGTTGCGCGTTTTCCAGCCGAGGAAAGCACCAATACCAAATATCGTAACCTGCTTAGCGACAGACTGTATTGAAAACCCGTCTTGGCACTTTCCTTAATCTTGAGCCTGGGCTCAAAAGCGATGGTGGGCAGCCTCAATGGGCGATCGGCCGCCCCGGATCGGCGCACCACTCACTCCAGGACCCTGCATAAAGACGGGAGCCGGGCAGACCGGCAATTTCCATGGCCAGCATGTTCAGGCAGGCGGAAACACCAGAACCGCATTGATGGATGACCAGATCCGGTGGTGACCCGGCCAGGATGGCCAGCCATTCCATACGCAACTCGGCGGCCGGCTTGAAACGGCCATCAGGCAGTAGATTATCCTTAAAGAAGCGATTAACAGCCCCCGGGATATGGCCGCCAACCGGATCGATGGTTTCGTTCTCACCCCGGAACCGATCCGGACTACGAGCATCGACCAGATGCATGTGCGGCGTCTCGATCCGCGCAAGCACATAATCGGCATCAACCTTGAAATCCTGAGGCCGGGTGAGACAAACACGCGGCTCAAGACTCGGTAAAACGGTAGTCATTTCCCCACCTGCCGCCCGCCAGGCCTGCAGCCCCCCGTCAAGGACGGCCACGGCTTCGTGCCCCAGCCAGCGCAACAGCCACCACAGGCGTCCGGCGATCATCCCTTGGGCATCATCGTAAGCCACTACCTGAATTGTGGCACCGACACCAACCTGCCCCAGGCGTTCCGCCAGTTGATCCAGACTAGGCAAGGGATGGCGCCCATTGCTCCCATTCATCTGCCCGGATAAATCCCGATCGCAATGCAGGAAAACGGCACCAGGAATGTGGCCAGCCAAATAAGCACGCTCTCCATACCCCGTATCGGCCAGTTGATGGCGAACATCAACGACCAGCCACTGCGGATCGTCAAGATGCGCCCTTAGCGTAGCTACATCAACCAGCGTGGTGTAGCTCATCCATTACTCCTCCAACCAAGCCTTCGCCTCGTCTGCACTGTCGAAAACTTCGACATCGGCATTGACGAAGGTCTGTGACAACCAGGCGCTCCACGTAACCCACTGGCTGTCGGTGACCACTGCGACTCGTTTGAAATCGTTGGCGTGGGCACGCGAGAACTTTACCTCCTCCCAAGCCACATCGAGCGTTACCCCAGCCATCTGGCTCAGGTCGAAATACAGGTCAACCTGACCTTCAAACTTAACCTTGAAATTGACGACCTCTTCAAATTCCTTATAGTCGGCCAAAGTAAATTCGCCGAACACGGCAACATTGACGCGATTCGGTTGGTGGTCGATGACGATCATGGTTTGCTCCTTCTAGTTATTCGTTGCTAGCAGCTAGTTGTTGGTTAAAAACCAGTTACTGACTGCTGACAGCTAGTCTAATCCCGCTCGACCGGGCTGGCACGCGAAAAGTGCGTAGCTGCGATGCCGGAGAGGACAATCAACCCGATTGCCCCCCAGGCCGAGGCGTCCAGCACCTCGCCCCAGAGCAGCATGCCAAACAGGCTGGAAAAGATCACCGTGCTGTAGGCCAAAGCTGCCGACGTCAGCGTCTTGCCGCGCGAATAGGCGCGGGTCATGGCCAGCTGTGCAACCGTGGCGAAGCTGGCCACCCCGAACAGCAGCAGGGCGCTATGCCGGTCGACGGTGTGGATTTCGCTGAACAACAGCCACACCCCGGCGCCGACCGACGACACCAGCGAAAAATAGAATACCGTCCGCGTTTCCGGCTCGCCGCGCGCCCCGAGTTCACGCACGCTGAAGTAGGCCATGCCAGCCAGCACACCGGAGCCGAGGCCAACCAGCCCCCCAAACAATTGATCGGCATGAAAGGTCGGTTTGAGCAGCATAACCACGCCGAGCAAGCCGACAGCCAGCGCACCGAGCATGCCATGCCGCGTCTGCCAGCCCGCCAGAGCCAAGTAGACGGCGAGGAAGATTGCCGAGGTGTAGTTGAGCGTTACTGCCGTGGCCAGCGGCAACAGCGTGATGGCGTAGAAATAGGAGAACAGTGCCAGGAAGCCGACCGTACCGCGAGTGATCTGCCAGTGCAAATGCGGCGTTCGCAATGGTACACCGCGCAGACACACCAATCCGTACATCAGGATCAACGAGATGAAGCTGCGATAGAAGGTGATCTCGACTGCTGAATGCGTTTTAGCGGCCAGTTTGACGCAGACACCCATGCAAGCGAACAGAAAGCTGGCGGCGATCATCCACAGGGATTGCATGCGGCGGAACTCGGAAAAAGAAAAGGGCGTCGGATTTTACCCTGACGCCCTGTTGCGATGCTGCAATGATCGGCGTATGCCGTTCAGCTTGCTTCGATGTCCTTCTGCATGATCCGCCGGTAGAACTCGTGGAAGTGCTGCATGCCATCCTCCATCGGACTCTGGTACGGCCCAACTTCGTTGCGCCCCTCGGCCAGCAGCGCCTTGCGGCCGCGGTCCATGCGCTCACCGATATCGTCGTCCTCGATGGCGGTCTCCATATAGGCGGCCCGTTCGGCCTCGATGAATTCGCGCTCAAAATCGACGATTTCCTCAGGGTAATAGAACTCGACGACATTCATCGTCTTCTCCGGCCCCAGCGGAATCAGTGTGGACACAACCAGAACGTGTGGATACCACTCGACCATGATGTTCGGGTAGTAAGTCAACCAGATCGCCCCTTGCGGCGGCGTCTCGCCACGGTCGCCGTAATACTCGCGGACCACCTTCTGCCACTTGTCGTACACCGCCGAACCAGACTTCATCAGCGAGGTGATGCCGACCTTTTGCACCGAGTACCAGTCGCCGAACTGCCAGCTCAGGTCGTCGCAGGTGACAAAATTGCCAAGACCCGGATGGTAGGGAACGACGTGGTAATCCTCGAGATAAACCTCGATGAAGGTCTTCCAATTGTAGTTGCACTCGTGCATCTCGACATGGTCGAGCTTGTAGCCGGTGAAATCGAGGTCGCGGGCGACCGTCATCCCGGCCAGATCGACATTGGCCGAACGCGGCCCCTTGAAGAGCAGACCGTTCCAGTTTTCCAGCTTGGCCTTGTTCAGATTCAGACAAGGATTCTGCGGAAAGTGCGGTGCGCCGATCAACGCGCCGCCCTGATCGTAGGTCCAGCGATGGATAGGGCAAACCACCGGTCCATTCAACGTGCCGCTGCCCTGCAGCATGATCGCCTGGCGATGGCGGCAAACGTTCGACATCTGCCAGATGCCGGCATTTTTGCCCTCGGCGCCGCCATTGATCAGCATCTGGCCGTGGTCCTTCCACTCCAGGGAACGGTAGCTACCCGCTTCCGGCACCATCAACTGGTGGCCGACATAGCCCGGACCGGCATCGAAGATGAGCTTCTTCTCCAGCTCATAGACCTTGTCATCGAAGTACCAGTCCACCGGCAGTTGCGAAACTGCGGGGGCCAAACGGGACAGATTCGCCACGTCAGACATTCCACGCTCCAGCGGGTTGAAAAAACAGGATTTTACCCCGCCCGGCATTTGACCTGAAGCCCCTGGTTGGAGTATTTTTGCGTGTTTCCCCGAACGCCTCTGACATGGATCAAACGCCCATCGCCGACATGAAATTCGAGACGGCTCTTGCCGAACTCGAATACATCGTCTCCAGCATGGAAGGCGGCAAGCTCGAGCTCGAAGCCTCCATAGCCGCCTACAAGCGCGGCATGGAACTGATGAAGCACTGCCAAGCCCAGCTCGCAGACGCCGAAGAGCAAGTCCGCGTGCTGGAAAACGGGGAATTCAAGTCAGTCGACCGAAACACGCTGGAGGCCCAGTGAACGCCCAGCCATTTGCCGAATGGATGGCGGTTACCCAGGACCGCGCCGAATCCGCCCTGGGCCGCTTCCTGCCCGGCGCCGACAGCATCCCAGCCCGCTTGCATGAAGCGATGCGCTATGCCGTCCTCGGCGGCGGCAAGCGTGTCCGCCCGCTACTTGCCCACGCTGCTGGCGAACTGACAGACGCCCCGCCGGAAGCGCTCGACATCGTTGG
>JAGWUW010000210.1 GCA_028868235.1 Betaproteobacteria bacterium
GACCCGGCACGAATGAGCATCCAAGACCTCATAGCCCACTTCAAATCGTTCGGCCCCAACGATCAGTCGCGCCTAACGGTGACCGATGGACTTGGCTCGTTCATGGCGAAAAAGTTCCCCTGCCGGTGAATTACATCCCGAATCGACCGAGCGCATAGCGCCGCTTCAAAAGCACGACTGCCGGTTACCTCGCCATTATTGCTTCCCGTCACGCTATCGCATCAAGCGCGGCCATCGGAATTGTCGAAGGCTCGGAAGCGGGAAGGCGCTGCGACGATATCCGCGCCATGACGCCGGTAACATACTATGCCACCGTGGCTTATTTTGGAACAATCGGCCGAAGCAGCCCCGCGCACCCGCAATTCTATTGACCGTATTTCTCTTCGGGAATATCGAAAGTTGCCGCAATTTTGCGGCATACCAAGAGAGGACGGCACTATGCCCAAGACCGACTTCGATCTCGATCTGGAAGAAGAAACCAAGATCGAGGAACTCGATACTCGCCTCGAAATGGGTATCTGGATCTTCGACACCCACGACGGCACCACCGCTTCCTGCGGCGTCAACTGATCCCACGGTCCCCGGGCCGTTCAGCGGTCCGGGGGTTCCCTGAACCGCAAAGCGTGCAACCGCCCCAACCAGACATTGCATTGGTCGGAATCGATCAGACCGACCCCACAAAAGTTCTCCTGAAGCGCAACGGCAGATATCTGCGCACCAGCAAGACCGTATGGAACGCCGCACAGGCCCTCCTCGAGAACCGCGATCCCGCAACGCTCAATTTTCATCCCGGCATTCTCGCGGCCGCGCGCAAACTTGTCGCCCCCGAAGACGGTCGGCCGAGAACCGCGATAATGCCGCGAACGCGCGTTGAGATAGCCCCTGAGGCTCTCATCAAAGCGGCCTCGCGGCTTATTCCGGGCACAATGCCCGCCAGCCTCATCCTCCTTGCCGCCGCGGCCATCAATGCCATGTTTGTGGCGCGCGCAGCGGGCGCGCCTCACATCCCGGTGACCGCGAACATCGCCCTGGCCGTCGCAGGGGCCATGTTCGTCATAATCGCGATCCATGAAGTCGCTCACGCGGCTGTCGCAACAAGATTTGGATGCCAAGCTCACCGCATCGGGATCGGCCTGTTTGTCGTCCTCCCGGTTTTCTATGCCGACGTATCCGAAATCTGGCGCTTAACTCGGGCACGCCGCATTGCTGTCAACTCTGCTGGCATCGCGGCCCAGCTCGCGATCGGCGCGCTGCTAATCGCCGCCGATGCCCTGGCGGGACCGAACCCTGTTCTTCAGGCGGTCATCCTGACCAACCTAGCCTCGATCGCGCTCAACCTGATCCCGTTCGCCAAACTCGACGGCTATTGGATCTTGTCCGACTGGATCGGAATTACCGATCTCCAGGACCAGGCAGCCACCACAATCAGCAACCGCTTCAAGAGGGGTGAAGCTGACACCGCGCGATCGCGCTTCATAGCTGCATACGCGCTCGCTTCGCTTTGCTTCTTCGCCGCGATCGCATTGCTGACAGTCAGGGCGCTAGCGGATGTCGCAAGGATCATCGTCGAGGCTCCAAGCTGGCAGGCGATCCTTATCCAAAGCGAGGCCCGACCTCTTACCTGGCTGTTCGCCTTCTACACCCTTGTCTGGCTCGGCCGACAAACCTTCAGGAAATTAGGACGGAGCAAATGATGGACAGATATCTATCGGACCTCGAGGCGATTCAGAGGCGCGCCAAGGCCAATCCCATGCTCGGCTTCGATGAGGCGGCCGAGCAAATGGCGCTGACCAATATCTTCCACCTTTGCCCGCAGCTGACCTGGCCTCAGATGCAACAGACCGCGCGCGCAGCCGCGTTCAATCAAAGCCAGGCGGTGCTCGACCTCCATCACGCCACAACGCTTCTCAATGACATCGAAGTGATCGACCCAGCCTCGACGCAAACAGCCGAACAGCCCTTCATCTATGCCGCGCCGCATTACGGCTCCTATCGCCTCATTCCCGCCTACCTGCTGGTCAACAACAGACCCCTAACCATTGTCATCGACGACCTGGTGGCAGAGGCCCAAGGAACCGATTTCGAGCGAATGTTCAAAACATACGCCGACCAGGCCGGCGCCGCCCGGGATCTGCTTACGTTCCGATACACGTCGCAGTCATCGCTTCTGGTCGGAATGATCCGCGATATCAGGAAGGGTCGCAGCCTGCTTCTCTACTTCGACGGCAACAAATCGACCGCCGCAGGCAGCGATCACACAGTCCCCGTCGACTTCCTTGGGCACAAAGTCCACGCCCGTTACGGCATCCCGCAAGTCGCCCAAATGACGCGGACTGCGATTGTACCGGTGACGGCCACACGCGGGAAAAGCCCTGCCGAGAACACGATCGCCTTCGAACCGCCGATTGCGCCAGACCACCAGCTCGAAACATTCAACGGTCAGGCAATGCAGCGGCTATGGTCAGGCCTGGCTGAAAAGGTGGCCATCAACCCCGCGCACTGGGAAGCCCTGCGCTACGTCCACAAATTTGCCGACTACACTCCGCCGAGCCGGCAGACTATCGCCGGCAGCGCCGCGCTCGTGTTCGACCACCGACGCTTCGCCATCAAGTGCCAAGGAAATCGGGGCGAGATATACGATCGATCCCGCCTCACGGTAACGGCCGTCAAAGGAACTGTCCTTGACGCCTTGACCAGACTGGGCCGAGCTGAGCCCGGAACCGACCCGGCATCAATGGTCGACTCTCCGGACCTTCGAGCCTGGCTCGTCCAGAAGGAGTTCCTTGTCGAACGGGCCAGACTGTAGAACATCGAGCTCGCAACCGGGCATTTTGCGGTCAGAAAATCCGCTCAATTCGCAGCCTGAGCGACAAACTATTTTGGGTTTGATACGAACCAATTTAGAGAACAGACCATGAAAACAAATCTCTCACTCATCGTCGCGATCGCGCTGCTGGCCAGCGCCGCACCAGCTCAACCGCAGGCCATGGCACAACCGAAGCCTGATGCAGCACAGGCCGACGCCGAACCGGAAATCATCGTCACGGGATTTTCCAAGCCCTTCAAACTCACCGGCAAGCAGCTGGTGCGAGCCCAGCAGGCATTCGTTGCAAAAAGGTCCGAATTTGCCCCTGATAGCCAGCTCTACTTCAGGGTCGCTTCCCAGGACGGCAGCAGCATCGAGGGGCTCGATCTCTACCTCAAGAACGGCGACGAGATCATCGATCTGCCGCTCGATTCACAATCCCGGTTCATCGTGCCCGCGCTCAGCAACAAGGACTGGACCCTCTACGCGAACCGCGGCCGAAAGGCCCTGTCCGTTACGCCGTCAATCCTGTCGCCCGGAACTTCCGACTTGAACCGTCGCCTCGGCGATCTGCGACTGCAGTGCAACGTCTATTGGGCGATGCTCAGCCCCGAAACATCGATCTTCGCGCGCGCCCTCTTCTCCAGCGCTGGCGGCTGCAAGAGCGGAAAATTTGGCTACTACGTCAACACCGAACGCGCGATCGCGTCCGGCTCCGTTTCGAACGGGGGAACCTCGATTCCGATCAGGCTTTGGGGCGATCACCGCTATGCGGCGCCGATCGGTGAAAAAAGAATGCCCAACGACGCACGCGTCGTCCTGCAGCCCGCCTGATCTGGTTGTTCAGATCCGGGCGGGCGCACCGGTCAATCGAACGAGAGGTTGTCCCACATCGCCATAACATTCCGGACGTAGGCGATCGTCTCGCGATAGTTCGGCACACCACCATACTTCTGAACAGCAAGCGGCCCAGCGTTATAGGCAGCCAAAGCATTGTGCGGCACGCCGAACGCATCGAGCTGCTGGCGAAGATACTTTGCGCCGCCGCGAAGATTGTCCACCACCGTCCAGGGATCGACGCCAAGCTGCCTTGAAGTTCCAGGCATCAGCTGAGACAGCCCAACCGCCCCTTTCGGGCTGACCAGCAAGGCGTTGTATCCGCTTTCCTGGATGATGAGGGCATCAAACAGTGCGACCGGCACGCCGGCTTCACACGCGGCGTGCCGCATGTAAGGAAACAGCAACTCTCGGCGCCTCTGACCTTCAGGCTTCAACAGTCCTGTCGGCCGAAATGGGTAAGCCTCGCACGGCGCCGTAGAGCCCAACGCCACCGACTGCATCGTATCGGCCACGCTCGGCCCGCCGCCTCCGGTCGCAGTCGCAAACGCCGCCGGCATCGTCGCTTGCTGCGCCACTGCGCGAGGGCTGAAGCGCGACGGGAAACCCGCCTGCGTCATCAACTGCTCAACAAACTGCATCCGCTGCGCGACATTCCCTGCAGGCGCGCCACCATCGCTCAAACCATAGGTTTCGCGATCGGGCCGCTTGCCCAAGACTATTTCGCGGGGAACTTGATCGAGCTGCTGGCCGTCATTCCCCGGCAGCACACCAGCGGCCGCTTGCTCCATGACCGCACCGACCGGCACGTCGACCGAATTCATCACGATCTGACCGCCTACGCCCTGATTGGGAGCGCGCTTGGCTGAAGCTGCCATAGCAACCGAAGAAACAGCGCACAGCGCCAGAACGAACAATTTGACCCGCATCGCGCGCCCCCTTTCCCTATCAACGCACCTTAACCTTCGACTTTTCCGAAATCAACGCTTCTGGACCTCCCGTGAGAACATTGGCGGAACATCTTGACTTTTTCCGTGTATTCCGCCAATGTCCTCACAGGAGAAGACCCATGAAGCAGCAATTCGATTTCACCATTCAGCGCGACGGCGAGAAAGTTACCGTTTCCTACGATGCGGGACCCACCTTCTGGGTGGCTCTGGCCATCGTTCTTGCGGGTTTCGCCTTCGCAGTCGTCGACATCCTCCCATCATTTTGGGGATAGCTCGCATCAACAAATGTGAGCTATCCTTAATCCTTAACCCAAATTTCTCTTTGGTGACCGCGCCTATCAAAGAACAAAATAACTTCGCTGTCCCCTCCAGAAATTGAGACGAGTTTCGTACCGGGTTCTACATCTTTGAAGGTGGCATCACTATCCGGAATGATACGATCATTGCGATATTCGCTCTCATCGACGTCTCTAAATATGAGATTTTGGCAAGACGTCCAAGCGACCAACTTAAACCACCTCGGTTTGAATCCGGGCTTTTGCCAATCTTCGAATTCGGTCCATTCT
>JAGWUW010000211.1 GCA_028868235.1 Betaproteobacteria bacterium
GAACACCTCCCAGAAGCGTTGCTCTCGCAAACTTTCCTCCGGGTCTCCCCAGTGATTGGGGCGCGTGTCTGGCCTCCAGTGCTCGTTTTCCTTGAACAATTTTTCGAAGGCCTCGTCCAGATTCGCTTCATCACCGGCGATTGCTGACGCGTTCGTTGTTCTGGATTGCAGGCGAATCTGATCGACGATCTTGTTTTTCAGGATCGCAAATATCCATGTCCGGAGTGCCGAGCGACCGGCAAATTGGCGTCCACAGCTTAACGCAGCAACCAAGGCTTCCTGAACGACATCTTCAGCAAGCGTTTCGTCGCGTAGCTGCAGAGTGGCGAAACGAATCATGTCATGACGAATGGGGGCCAACGAGATATCGTCGAACTGAACATTTTCGCCTGTTTCGGTCATTGCTTTGCCTCTATGGGGTTTCGATGATTGCGCATCTGGTTGCGAGCGGCGCTGTAGCTGGAAACGCAATATGGAACCAGATAATTGAGTCCGACGTGGAACCAGGAGGGGGAGAGTCCATCCATCATCCTTCCTCCCTGGTTGATGACGTTGAGAATAGTTCCGACTACCAAGGCCACCCTGATTGCCGCAGAAACGATGGAGCGTTCGCAGGCTGTCGCCAAAAGTTTTTGCATCGTTCGCATGTTTTCGTTTCAGGTCAGCAGGGCACGGGCGGATTCACGGACAAACTGCGCAATTAGCGCGGTATCCGCTGAGGGTTCCAGGTCTTGCGGTTTGCCCATGCGGCCGGTCGGACGTGTGGCAAGACGCCCATCCTCAAGCACGGTTTCGTACTCGCCGCTGCAGCTACGGCAATACAAATGCTCACCTGCTTGCTGTTCGCGCTTCAGCACCAGTGTCGGGCCGCACATCATGCATTCGTGTAAAGGGATGCCTTCGTCGCTATGGCCTACGACATGATCCAGCTTGCCTTGGCGTCCGAGTTCCAGGAAGTGGGCACCGAACGTCCGGTCAAATTGTCGGCCGAGATTTTCCTCGATGATGTCGAGGGCCTTGTCTATCGGCATCCCCCGCCGATAGGGACGGGTACTGGTCATCGCGTCGAAAGCATCGCAAATGCCGACGATGCGCGCATCGAGGGGAATAGCCTCGGCCAGAAGTCCCCTCGGATAACCCCGGCCATCCGGTGTTTCGTGATGGGCGCGCACCGCAGACTCCGCCAGCCTGGCCAAAGGGTGGCCGGCGAGCATGCGCCAGCCGACTTCCGGGTGGGTCTTGATGACTTCATATTCCTCATCGGTCAGGCGATCCTTCTTGGTCAGAATCTGGTCGGGCACGCCGACCTTGCCGAGGTCATGAAGAAAACCACCGATGCTGATTCGCGCCACGTCGTTTTCGGGCAGACCGCTGTCTTCGGCCAGCAGGCGGGAAAATCGGGAAACCCGCCAGAGATGGCCGCCCGTGTACGGATCCCGTGCCTCGACCATCCAGGCCATGACGAGCAGGCTGCTGAGCAAACCTTCCTGCAAATGTGCGTTGTTTTCCTGGCTACCGAACAGTTGCCCGATTTCCTTAAGCAGTCCCATGGCGTTCTCCCTGTGCCGACGATGGCATACCTTGATACTGCCTCATGAAGCGGCGATCGATCCAGTCTTTCCAGCGCCATACCCAGTGTCCGCGAGCAGCGATGCCGTTCCATGACATGATTGCCGCCTTGGGGCCGGTGGCGAGCAGGTAAAGACTCCGTCGCTGTGGCGAGTAAGCTTCCAGGGGCTGTCCGTGCAAATGTCGATACAGGTTGTGGGTCAGCACGGGGCCGGCTCGCACCGCATAGACGCCCGATTTCGAGTGGGGTTGATCAATCCGGCTGGCGATGTCGCCGCCGGCAAAGACCTCGCCATGCGAAAGGCTTTGCTGTCCTTCGCCCACGGCAACAAATCCATCGCCAGCCAAGGACAGTCCGGATTCCTGCAACCAGGCCGGCGGCCTGACCCCGGTCGCGGACAGGAAGGCATCCACTGGCAAGACTGACCCGTCGGCCAGGATCAGCCCCTCGGGTGCCCCAGCGGCGCGCGTCTCGATCAACGCGATGCCATGGTCGACCAGGCAGGCCGCTACCGTTTGGCGAATCCGGCGACCGTGCCCCGGTAAAAGCTCGTTGCCGACCAGCAGCGAGACCGTCACCTGTCGTTCCCCGATTTCATTGAGCAGTCGATGGCGGGCAGCCAAGGCCAGTTCCACGCCGGCTGCGCCGCCACCGACCACCGCGAGCCGACAGGCACCCTGGCGACGGGCCTTGTCAAGCAGCCTTTCCCAACTCACCACAAACTGCTCCAGAGGGCGGACAGGAATGTGGGTGGCCCCTGAGGCGGCAAGACAGGAGGTGTCGATCGTGGCGCCTGTATCCAGCGACAGCGCATCATATTCGAAGGTCGTACCCGTGCTCGTCCGGATTTTTCGCTCGTCGGCACTGACAGCCACCACGGCCGCTTGATGCAGGGTGACCCCGGCTGCCGCCGCCAGCGGCTCGATGGCTGCCGCACACTGTTCAAGCGAGTAATGCCCCGCCATCCACCCCGGCAGCATGCCCGAGTAGATTTGCCGGGTGTAAGGGGTTACCAGGATGACCTCGACGTCACGCCAGCGTTGGCTAACCAGAGATTTCATCAGATGGAGATGGGCATGGCCCCCACCGGCCAGAACGAGGCGTTTCATACCGCGACCTCGTGACCTGCAACGAAGGTGCGCGCCTCCGGGTGAAGTCCGCACAGGCGCTCGAAATCCTCGGGCAGATCGATATCCCATAGTGCAGGCAGTTCGGCGACCGACAATCCTAAATCAGCAAAGCGTTGCCTCGTTTCTGCGATGACGCTAGGCGTGCTCCACGCGATGTCCCGGAACACTTCTTGATGACAATCACGCATGCCGAGCAACACATAGCCTCCGTCTTCTGCCGGAACCACGACGGCATCGTGCGTTGCCAAGGAAAGGGCAGCCGTTCTCAGTGTCGACGGACTAAGAAGGGCACAATCGGTTCCGATGACCAGCGTCCCTGCCGGAGTAAGTTCATGCTGGACTGCCGTCATCATTCGGTCACCGAGATCACCCGTGGGCTGTTGATGCAGCGTCACGGCGCCATAAGCTCGGCATGTCGAGAAGTCAGGATGGCGGACGTCGGGCGCGCACCACAGCCTGACGGGTCCGGTATCGGCGATGACCGCCGTGGCAACCGTCCGCTGCAGCAACCAGCGCTGTAACAAGGCCGACCCTTCGGCCCCCAGGCGGGGAATCAGGCGGGTCTTTGCCAGACCCGGGATCGGGGCTTTGGCCATGATGGCGATGCCGACACGCTTTTCGAGCAATTCATTCCGATACGGCATAACCATACTCCCGGGCCAGACAAATCGGATCTGCCCCAAAATGGAAACGCAGGCGTAGCCACCACATCTTGATGATGGTTTGCCAGAGCCCATGCTTTTCCCAACGTCGGCCTGAGGTTACAACCCGCTGCCGCAAGCAGGCTGGCTTGACCAAACTGCACAGTGTTTCGGACAGAGTAATGTCTTCCATCAGTGGAATCCCGGGAAATCCCCCCACACGGGTGAACAACTCACGGGTTACGAAAATTGCCTGGTCGCCAGTAGCAATACCGGTCAGCCGCGAACGCCAGTTCATCATGGTGGCCACCATGGAGAGGCCGGCAAGGCTCCCTGCGATCACCACATCGAATCTTCCCCAGGAGGCCCCGCTGCCTACAGCATTCCTGATCGCTTGCGCCGCATCATCGGGCAGACGGGTATCGGCGTGCAGGAAAAGAAATATCTTTCCCGTCGCCAGCGCTGCTCCTGCGTTCATTTGCCGTCCGCGCCCCGGCCTTGCCTGAATGACCGCGTCAGCCCAAGCAGTTGCCAGACTCACCGTATCATCCCGGCTGCCGCCGTCGACCACGATGATCTCGGCGATGCCCTCGTGGCGCAGGCTTTGCAACGGGCGCAATGCATCCACAATGCCATCGGCCTCATTGATGACCGGCAGGATGATGGAAATGCTTGGTATGAGCAGGTAGGTCATCGCCGTAAGACAGCCATCCAGTCCCGAGACGATGGCGGCCAGGCCGCTTCCGGCGTCAGGATGGCCACAGAAAGTGCAGAACGGATTTCGGCTTCCGCTTCCGGCCGGGGCTGTTCGACGCAATCGGCCAGTACGGCGATCGCCCTGTCCAGGCTCTGCTGGTAAAGCGCGAATATTTCCGTGGCCCTGACATGCTGCGCGGGATCCTCCATCCAGCAATCGTAATCCGTGACGATACCTAGGGAGGCATAGCAAAGCTGGGCTTCGCGGGCGAGAAAAGCTTCCGGGACGTTGGTCATGCCGACGACCTGACAGCCAGCCTGTTGCAGAAAACGGCTTTCGGCGCGGGTGCCGAGCCTCGGGCCTTCGACACAGGCGTAGGTGACGTGCCGATGACACCTGATCTGCTGGCGGCTTGCCGCATCGGCCAGCCATCGTGCCAGATTGGCCGAAACCGGTTGCGCCGTTGAGACATGTGCCGCGATGCCATCCCCGAAAAAACTGGCAACGCGTAGGCCGCGCGTCCAATCGAAATACTGTTCCGGCAAAACCAGGTCACCCGGCGCAATTTTCTCCGCCAGGCTACCTACGGCGGAAATACCGATGACCTGGGTAGCTCCTGCGTGCTTCAGCGCCAAGATATTGGCCCGGTAATTGATCTCGTGAGGTAATAGCCGATGTCCATGTCCGTGTCTCGCCAGGAAGAGAACATCATGGCCCCCCCAGCGGCCGCGCACGACCGGAGCAGAGGGCGTACCAAATGGTGTTTCGATGTGAATCTCATCACGGGTTTCGATGGCCTCAAGCCCGTAGATTCCCGTCCCGCCCATAATTGCCAGCATCTTGCCCGCCCTTTAACGAAAATGTTTGCGTAGGATGCGCTCAGCCAATTCGGACCGAGCGCCGGCAGCCAGGTCTTCCTTGCGCAGGACGAGAAAGACATTTTCCTTGCCCAGCCCAGGGTGATTCTCGGTCGAAGCGGCGATCGGCAGAATTTCCGCGTTGGGGTGGATTTTTCCAACGATGCGCTCGACGGCACTTTTCATCATCGAGAACTCGGTGAGGCCGGCGAACAAGACTGGCAGTTTCGGATAACGCTGGTGCAGG
>JAGWUW010000212.1 GCA_028868235.1 Betaproteobacteria bacterium
TTGGGGTCGCTCAAGACAGTAGCCCAGGCCGCGTACGGTTGCAATCTTGATACCGCCCGGCTCTATTTTTTTGCGCAGCCGGTGTACGTAGACTTCAATGGCGTTATGACTGACCTCTTCGCCCCAGCCGCACAAATGATCGACCAGCTGGTCCTTACTGACCAGCCTCCCCATCCGGCTGAGTAGGACTTCAAGTAAACCAACCTCGCGCGCCGAGAGATCGAGTGCCTGTCCTTGGATCTGCGCTATCCGGCCGACCTGGTCGTACGTGAGAGCCCCACACTGGATGGTCGGCGCCGTTCCAGCCGAACGACGGGTAAGCGCCCTGACTCGCGCCTCCAACTCGGCCAGTTCGAATGGTTTGACCATATAGTCATCGGCTCCGAGGTCGAGCCCCTTGACGCGGTCACCTGTGCCATCAAGCGCTGTCAGGATCAGCACGGGAACCTGTGAGTTGCGTGCCCGGAGGCGCTTGAGTACCTCAAGGCCGGACATTTTGGGCAACCCTAGATCGAGAATTAGCAAATCATAGGAAACGGTGACCAATGCCGTATCCGCCTCGACACCGTTAGGTGCCCAGTCGACCGCATAGCCACCTTGACGCAGCGAGCGGGAAAGGCCATCGGCGATGATCGTGTCGTCTTCAGCGATAAGTATGCGCATTTATTCGATTTTCGCTCGTACCGGCGTAAGATTTCTGTAAGGCAACTCGCATATTCTGTGCGGGCTGTTCTCCTTTTATGGTCTTCGGAGTATGCGGTCTGACCGCTACTCAGGGGGTGGCCCGATCCTGCACTGGGTGACCCCCTACCGTTTTTTCCCCAGCAAACTTTTGCAGTCTAGCAAATAAACTGCGCTAAATATTCCGCAGCGCACAATCTCGCCTGGATTTTCCCAATGCCGATCAAAACTTCAGCATATTCGGGAGCACTCCCAGCAGCATATTTTTCTTATAAATAAAAAAAGCCCGGGATTGCTCCCGGGCTTCCAAGCTTACGCCTTGTCGAAATTAATGAGCGCTGGCAGCAGCGGCACCAACACCGGTTTCAGAACGGGTTTCTTGATCGGCGAAGGCTTCACGTTCCTTCTTGGCCTGCTCGCTGTTGTCCAAGATAGAGAACAGCCAGATACCAACGAAGCCGATGGTCATCGAGAACAAGCAAGGCGAGGTGTAGGGGAACCAAGCGGAGCCCTTCGGATGACCCATGACGGCTTCCCAGATGGACGGGGAAACGATTGTCAGGCCAACCGAGGAAATCAAACCAAGGAATCCACCGACCACGGCCCCCTTGGTAGTGCAATTCTTCCACAGGACCGACATAAAGAGGACTGGGAAATTGGCCGAGGCTGCGATGGCGAAGGCTAGGGATACCATGAAGGCGATATTCTGCTTCTCGAAGGCGATACCCAGCACCACGGCAACAATTCCCAGCACCACGGTGGTGATACGGGAGACGCGCAGTTCGGCAGCAGAATCAGCCTTGCCTTCCTTGAACACGGTGGCATACAAATCATGCGACACTGCGGAAGCACCGGACAGGGTTAGACCGGCAACCACCGCCAGGATAGTGGCGAAGGCAACCGCAGAGATGAAGCCGAGGAATACGTTACCGCCAACCGCTGCAGCCAGATGGATAGCGGCCATGTTGCCGCCGCCCTTCAGAGCACCCTTGGCATCCAAGAAGGTCGGGTCGGTGATCACGAAGGTGATGGCGCCGAAGCCGATAATGAAGGTCAAAATGTAGAAGTAACCGATCCAGGTGGTTGCCCAGAAAACGGACTTGCGGGCTTCCTTGGCGGACGGAACGGTGAAGAAGCGCATCAGAATGTGCGGCAGACCAGCAGTACCAAACATCAGCGCCATACCGAAGGAAATAGCGGAGATCGGATCTTTCACGAAGTTACCCGGCCCCATGATAGACAGCCCCTTGGAGGCAGCAGCAGCAGCAACGGTCTCCGCAGTGGCTTCCGGGTTGGTCTTAAGAGCTTCAGCCAGCAAGCCCTTGGAGGCAATGGCCGTCTTGATCTCAACAGCTTTGGCGAACATCGCTTCCGGGCTGAAACCGAACTTGGCCAGCACCATGAAGGCCATGAAAGAAGCACCACACAGCAGCAGGATGGCCTTGATGATCTGCACCCAAGTGGTGGCAGTCATACCGCCGAACAGGACATAAACCATCATCAGCACGCCGACGATAACCACAGCCATCCAGTATTCCAGGCCGAAGAGAAGCTTGATCAACTGACCAGCGCCGACCATCTGGGCAATCAGATAGAAGGCGACGACGACCAGCGTACCGGTGGCGGCGAAGGCACGGATCGGGGTCTGCTTGAAGCGGTAGGCAGCAACGTCGGCGAAGGTAAACTTGCCGAGATTGCGGAGGCGTTCAGCCATCAGGAAGGTTATGACCGGCCAGCCGACGAGGAAGCCGATCGAGTAGATCAGACCGTCGTAGCCATTGGCCATCACCGCAGCAGAAATACCGAGGAAGGAAGCGGCGGACATGTAGTCACCCGCAATGGCCAGACCGTTCTGGAAGCCGGTGATGCCACCGCCGGCGGTATAGAAGTCGGCGGCCGACTTTGTCTTGGCAGCAGCCCACTTGGTGATGAACAGCGTAAAAACAACGAAAACGGCGAACATCGTGATAGCGGTCCAGTTAGTAGCCTGCTTTTCAGCCTGTCCGAGGTCGGCACCCGCGGCGAACGCGGCACCAGCAACGGTCAGCATGGCAATGGCGCCAGCTAGTTGCTTAAAGGTTTTCGCCATTATTTGGCCTCCTTAATGATTTCTTCCTTGAGCGCGTCGAACTCGGTATTGGCACGACGAACATAGATACCGGTGATGATGATGGTGAACAAGATTACCGCCAGACCAATCGGCATACCGATGGTGGTAACGCCGGTTGCGCCCAACGGCTTGGCCAGAAACGTCTTGTCGAAGGCGATGATTGAGATGAAGCCGTAGTAAACAACGAGCATCAGGACCGTCATGACCCAACCGTACGTATTACGAGTGCTTTTCAGCTGTTGATACTTCGGGTTGGCCCGAATTTTCTCGTAGATGTTGTCTTGCATTGATTTGCTCCTCAGATTTTGTTTATAGAGGCATTGCTGCGGAGCATAATTTAGGCGCGACGTCTTACAGCTAACTTACAGTCCGTAATTCGTTCCGCCAGGTTTAATGCGATGCTTTAAACATATTGAAATATTTGATTTTTATTTTCCGCAAAAAGAAAAAGCCCCGCACAACGCGGGGCTTTTGGGCAGAGCGGAAAACTCAGTTGGACATTACATGCCCATGCCGCCCATACCACCCATACCACCCATACCACCCATGTCCGGCATACCACCGGCTGGCTTGTCTTCAGCCAGTTCGGCTACCATGCACTCAGTGGTCAGCATCAGGCCAGCAACGGAAGCGGCATTTTGCAGGGCGGTGCGGGTAACCTTGGTCGGGTCCAGAACACCCATTTCGACCATGTCGCCATACTCGCCGGTAGCAGCGTTGTAGCCGTAGTTGCCCTTGCCGCGAACGACCTTGTCGACAACGACAGACGGCTCATCGCCAGCGTTGCCGACGATTTCGCGCAGCGGGGCTTCCATGGCCTTCAGGATCAGCTTCACGCCGGCGTCTTGGTCATGGTTGTCACCCTTCAGCTTGGCGATATTGGCACGGGCACGCAGCAGCGCGACGCCGCCGCCCGGGACGATACCTTCTTCAACAGCAGCGCGGGTAGCATGCAGGGCGTCTTCGACGCGAGCCTTCTTTTCCTTCATTTCGACTTCGGTGGCGGCACCAACCTTGATGACAGCAACGCCGCCAGCTAGCTTGGCAACACGCTCCTGCAGCTTTTCGCGATCGTAATCGGAGGTAGCTTCCTCGATTTGAACGCGGATCTGCTTGACGCGGGCTTCGATGGAAGCGGCATCGCCGGCACCGTCGATGATGGTGGTGTTTTCCTTGGCGATTTCAACGCGCTTGGCTTGGCCCAGATCCTTCAGGGTAGCCTTTTCCAGGGACAGACCGGTCTCTTCGGAGATGACGGTACCGCCGGTCAGGATAGCGATGTCTTCCAGCATGGCCTTGCGACGGTCGCCGAAGCCCGGTGCTTTGACGGCAACGGTCTTCAGGATGCCACGGATGTTATTCACAACCAGGGTGGCCAGCGCTTCGCCATCGACGTCTTCGGCGATGATCAGCAGCGGACGGGAGGCCTTGGCAACTTGCTCCAGAACCGGCAGCAGGTCACGGATGTTGGAGATCTTCTTGTCGAACAGCAGGACGAACGGGTTGTCCAGCAGGGCGATCTGCTTATCCGGGTTGTTGATGAAGTACGGGGACAGGTAGCCGCGGTCGAACTGCATGCCTTCGACGACGTCGAGTTCGTTGGCCAGGGACTTGCCGTCTTCAACGGTGATGACGCCTTCCTTGCCGACCTTTTCCATCGCGTTGGCGATGATTTCGCCGATGTCGGCGTCGGAGTTGGCGGAAATGGAACCGACCTGGGCGATTTCCTTGGTCGTCGTACAGGGCTTGGAGATGGATTGCAGCTCGGCGATGGTGGCGGTCACCGCCTTGTCGATACCGCGCTTCAGATCCATCGGGTTCATGCCGGCGGCAACGTACTTCATGCCTTCGCGGACGATGGCCTGGGCCAGCACGGTGGCGGTGGTGGTGCCGTCACCAGCGATGTCGGAGGTCTTGGAAGCGACTTCCTTGACCATCTGGGCGCCCATATTGGCGAACTTGTCCTTCAGTTCGATTTCCTTGGCGACGGAAACGCCGTCCTTGGTGACGGTCGGGCCGCCGAAGGAGCGCTCGAGCACGACGTTGCGGCCCTTGGGACCGAGGGTGACCTTGACGGCATCGGCCAGGATGTTGATGCCTTCGACCATGCGGGCGCGGGCGGAATCGCCGAATTTGACTTCTTTAGCTGCCATTTATAGCTCCTGAATTTTGATCTGTTTGGAGAATCCACCGAGGCGCTTAGGCCTGGATGACGCCCATGATGTCTTCTTCACGCATGACCAGGACTTCCTGACCATCGACCTTGACGGCCTGACCGGCGTACTTGCCGAACAGAACGCGATCGCCGACCTTGACGTCGAG
>JAGWUW010000213.1 GCA_028868235.1 Betaproteobacteria bacterium
AGCGGCGCCACCGGCCCGAAGATTTCTTCCTTGGCGACGGCCATGCCGGTCGTCACATCGGCCAGGATGGTCGGCTCGAACCAGGTGCGGCCCAGCGCGTGGCGCTTGCCGCCGGTCACCACGCGGGCGCCCTTGGCGGTGGCGTCCTTGACCAGCTCCTCGACCTTGTCGATCGCGGCATCGTCAATCAACGGACCTTGCGTAACCCCCGCCTCCATGCCGTTGCCGACCTTCAGGCCGGCGACGGCGGCGGCCAGCTTGGTGGCGAAAGTTTCGTAGATGCCATCCTGGACCAGGAAGCGGTTGGAACAGACACAGGTCTGCCCGGCGTTGCGGTATTTGGAGGCCAGCGCCCCGGTAACGGCGGCATCGACATCGGCGTCGTCGAAGACGATGAACGGCGCGTTACCACCCAATTCCAGCGACATCTTCTTGACCGTGCCGGCGCACTGCTGCATCAGCAACTGCCCAACCGGCGTCGATCCGGTGAAGGTCAGCTTGCGCACGACGGGGCTGGCCGTCATCACGCCCCCGATGGCCGACGCTTTACCGGTAACCACGCTGAAGACGCCAGCCGGCACACCGGCACGCTCGGCCAGCTCGGCCAGTGCCAGGGCGGACAGCGGTGTCTGCTCAGCTGGTTTGAGAATGATGGTACAACCGGCGGCGAGCGCCGGGGCGACCTTACGCGTGATCATCGCGGACGGGAAATTCCACGGTGTAATCGCCGCACAGACGCCAACCGGTTCCTTGGTGACGACGATCTGGCGATCCTTGAACGGTGACGGGATAACCTCGCCGTAGGCACGCTTGGCCTCCTCGGCAAACCACTCGACATATGCGGCGGCGTAAGCAATTTCGCCCTTTGCCTCGGCTAGCGGCTTGCCTTGTTCGGCCGTCATCAACGCGGCGAGATCGTCCTGGTTGGCCATCAACAGATCGAACCAGCGGCGCAGGATACGGGAACGCTCGGCAGCGGTGGTTTCCCGCCAGGTCTTCAGGGCTTCGTTTGCGGAAACGATGGCGCGTTCGGTTTCAGCAGCGCCGCAGTAGGGAACGGTGGCAAGGGTTTCGCCGGTAGCGGGGTTGGTGACGGGTATGGTTTCACCACTATCAGCGGGAGCCCAGGTGCCGTTAATGTAGCAGGCTTGGCGGAGCAGATTGGGGTCTTTCAGGGTCAGCATCTTTGTTCTCCTTGGGTGTTATTGAGGTGTTCGTGGTTAGGCATATTCAACTAGGCCGATAGAGGATCCAGTTACATGCATTGCTTTCTGCCCTGAAGGCGGAAAAGAACGGCAGAAAACCCCCATTAGTATGCAGCGCCGCTCTGTGCCGCCCCTGCCGACTTGAATTTGTCTGCCAGCGCGACGGAGGCATTCCGCAACAACAGCGCATCCACCCCAACGAGCAAAAAGCTTGCCCCCATCTCGCGATAGGCAGCCGCAATCGTCGGATCAGCGGAAAAGACACCAGCCGCCTTGCCCGCAGCAGCAATCTTGCGAATTGCGCCCTCAACGGCAGCCTTCACTTCCGAGTGCCCCGGATTGCCGAGGTGGCCCATCGAGGCCGCGAGATCGGACGGACCGATGAATACGGCATCCACGCCGTCGACCTTGAGGATATCGGGCAATCCCGCGAGGCCGGCAACCGATTCAATCTGCACGATCAGGCACATTTCCTGGTCGGCCTTGGCGAAATAGCCGTCCACGCCGTTCCACCGGGCGGCACGGGCCAATGCCGTGCCGACGCCGCGGATACCGTGTGGCGGATAGCGCATGGCACGGACCAGCGCTTCAGCCTCTGCGGCCGTTTCGACCATCGGCACCATCAGTGTCTGGGCGCCGCCGTCGAGCAGCTGCTTGATACGGGCAACATCGTGGTCGACGGTACGAACCACCGGCCGCACCTGGTACTGGCCGAGCACCTGCAGTTGTTCGATGATCGAGCGCAGGTCGTTGGGGCCGTGCTCTCCATCGATCAGCAACCAGTCGAACCCGGCCGTGGCGACCACTTCGGCGGCATAGGCGTTGGCCATGCCAAGAAAGAGGCCGATCTGGGTTTCACTGGCGGCGAGGGCGCGCTTGAAGGCGTTGAGGGGCATGTCCATGTACAGGTTCCTGGTCAGACGAAGCGGGCGCTGATATTGCCCAGCGGGCCGTAATCGACGTGAATTGTATCGCCCGGAACGACCTTGACGGGACGGGTGAAGGAACCGGCGAGAATGATCTGCCCCGGCTCCAGCGCCACACCGTGCGGTGCGAATTTCTTGGCCAGCCAGGAAATGCCGTTGGCCGGATGGTTCAGCACGCCGGCGGCGACACCGGTTTCCTCGATCACGCCGTTCTTGTAGAGCAACGCGGCAGCCCAGCGCAGGTCGATGTCGAGCGGCTTGATCGGGCGGCCGCCGAGGATGATGCCGACGTTGGCGGCGTTGTCCGAAATGGTGTCCATGACCTTGCGCGGACGCTTGGTTTCCGGATCGATGCGGTGGCAGCGGGCGTCGATGATCTCGACAGCCGGGGTGACGTAGTCGGTGGCCGACAGCACGTCGAAGATGGTGACGTTCTCGCCTTCCAGGCGATCCTTGAGGATGAAGGCCAGTTCGACCTCGACCATCGGATCGATGAAGCGCTCGCAGGGAATCTCGGCGGCGTCCTTGTAGACCATTTCGTCGAGCAGCGTGCCGAAATCCGGCTCGTTGATCTGCGACGACATCTGCATGGCGCGCGAGGTCAGGCCAATCTTGTGGCCGACGATCTTCTGGCCCTCGGCCAGCTTCATCTGCACCCAGGCCTTCTGGATGGCGTAGGCGTCGGGGATGGTGATTTCCGGGTGGTCCAGCGAAATCTGGCGCACCGGCTGGCGGGCCTTTTCGGCTTCGTGCAGGCGCTTGGCAGCGGCCTGGATGATGTCTTGGCTGAGCATGTGGCTCTCCTCTCTGTCAGTTCTTCTTGTAGCGGGGGTGAATGTTGTTTTTCTTCCAGGTTCCGGCCTCGCTGAACTCGGCGATTTCCATCGACAAGGCCAGTCCGTGGCGTTCAAAGAAGGCGGCGAAGTGGTCGCTCAACATCGCGAACAATTCATCGCCGGTCTTTTTCTTGGCTTCTTCCGAGCGCCCGGCGCCGATCTTCAGCGTGGCGTGCACGAAGGCGTCGCTTGGTTGGGCACCATCGGCCACGCAGTAGTCCTTGAGCCAGATGACGCGGGAGCGGATGCCCCCGGTCGGATAGACCCCAGCCTGGTCGATGAGCACCTGGTTGGATTTCCGGAGCAAGCCTTTGATGTCGGCTTCCGCCACATCGAGGTTGTCGGTGATTTCGTAGATCAGATGGGGCATTCCTTGCTCCTTGGCGTTATTCTGGTTTCAGGAAACCGGCATGCCGGCGCCGATGCCGCGTGCCGCTGGCGGGATGCCGGCGACCGGCAGATTGACGACGACCTGGCCGGTGCCCGAGCTTTCGAAGTAGGGGCAGACGATCTCGGCCTTGCCCTGGTACTTGTCCCAGCCGATGGCGCCGAACAGCATGGCGGTGTCGTGCATCTTGCCTTCGCCGGTGCAGTACTGGGCGTACTCGGGCAGCATGCGCAGGAAGGTGTCCCACTCGCCGCCTTCCCACAGTTGCAGGGCGCGCAGGTCGACCTGCTTGTTGAATTCGCGGCTGATGGTGTTGAAGCCCTGCTCGACCAGGCGGTTTTCCCAGATCTGGTGCGACATCGAGCCGCTGGCGACGATGGCGACGCGACAGTTACTGCGGGCAACCGCCTTGGCCAGCGCTTCACCGAGGATGCGCGACTCTTCCAGCGAACCGAAAGTGCTCCAGCCGGCAATCGAGACCACCTTGATCTTGCCCTCCGGGTTCATGTAGCGCATCGGCAGGATGGTGCCGTACTCAAGGTCGAGCGACGGCACCTGGTGGGCGCGCGTCTTAACGCCCATGGCCGTGGCTTCCTCGGCGATCAGGTCGCCCAGTTCCGGGTTGCCCGGGAATTCGTAGGGCAGGTCCTGGATGAAGTGCGGGAACTCGTGGCTGGTGTAGTTGCCCTTGTGCACCGCGTTGTTGTTGATGTGATAGCCCGCGTTGACCAGCCAGTGCGTGTCGAACACGATGAAGGTATCGACGCCGAGTTCGACGGCGCGACGCCCCAGTTCCCGCTCGGCATCGATGGCGGCCTGGCGGCAGCCGTGCGCCGGACCCGGCTGTTCGGAAATAAGCATCGACGGCACGTGCGTGCACTTGATGGCCATGACGATTTCACCCATGTTGCTGTCTCCCTTTAATGGTGTGGAAAGTGTTCACGGTTGGGGGGTGAAGGGTGGCTTTACGCTCTGTTGTTAGACGGGAAAGACGACGTTGATCTGGCCGGTACCGGAGGAGCCGAAATACGGGGTGACCACTTCCGCCTTGCCTTGGTAATCCTCGGCGCCGAGCACGCCGAGTAGCATCGCCGTGTCGTGCATCATGCCTTCTCCGTGGCACTTGACCGCGTACTCCGGCAACATGCCGCAGAAGGTCTTCCAGTCGCCGTTCTTCCACAGTTCGACGACGTGGTGATCGACGGTTTCCAGGAACGGGTCCCAGACCTTGTGCAGGAATTGCTCGGACACACCGTTCTGGGCGAAGCGGTGCGACAGCGAACCGGAGGCGAGCACGGCGACATTGCCGTCGAACTTTTCCTCGATGGTCTTGCGCACGGCGCGACCCAGTTCGATCGAATCGGCCAGGTTATGCACGGTACACAGCGCGGAAACCGAGACGACCTTGAACTGCTTGTCCTCGTTCATGTAGCGCATCGGTACCAGCGTGCCGTATTCCAGCGCCAGGCTGGTCGCGTCGTGGGCGCGGGTATGCACGCCGGCGGCGGTCGCCGTCTCGGCGATGGCATGGCCGAGCGCCGGGTTGCCTTCATACGAGAAGGGCATGTTCTTGATGAAGTGCGGCAGCTCGTTGGAGGTATAGATGCCCTCCCACGACGGCGCGCAGTTGATGTGGTAGCCGGAATTGACCAGCCAGTGCGTGTCGAAGACGACGATGGTGTCGACCTTCAGCTCACGCATGCGGCGGGCGATTTCCTTGTGGCCGTCGATGGC